>CAZXKB010000081.1:0-14681 GCA_964641285.1 uncultured Gammaproteobacteria bacterium
ATCAATAATAACAAACTTCAACCATAATTATTATTAATCTAAATTTAATTAGATATTATAGTTTTTAAAAATTTGAATTTAAAAAATTATGCCAGTTAACTTTTCCTCCTCGCAATCAAATAATAGCCAAGACGAAGATAAATCATCGTCTCCCAGCAATATTAAATCAATCATGGCCAGAATTAATGAACTTTTATTAAAAATTTCTCGCGTTCCTCTAAAAGAAAGACTATTTTTTGTCCAGAATTTAGGCATAATGCTTAAAGCCGGTATTTCCTTATCAACCGCTTTAAAAACTTTATCACAACAAACAACGAATAAATATTTTATAAAAATATTAATTGATGTATCATCCAGCGTGGAAAAAGGCAGCACTTTCGCCGATTCCTTACGGCCTTACCAAAAAACCTTCGGCGAACTTTTTATTAGCATGGTTGAAGCAGGAGAAATCTCCGGAAAATTAGAAGACGTTTTGAAGCAACTTTTTATCCAAATGAAAAAAGAGCATACTTTAATCTCAAAGGTTAAAGGCGCCCTGACTTATCCGGCTGTGATAGTTATTGCCATGTTCGGTATTGGTACTTTTATGATTATCGTAGTTATTCCTAAAATTACCGCCATGTTTGCGGAAATGGATGTTGAACTGCCTCTGCCAACTAAAATTTTAATTCATGCAAGTAACACTATTGTTAATCACGGTATTATAACCTTAATTAGTTTTATTGCCCTGATAGTATTAATAACCAAAATATTAAAAACAAACAAAGGAAAATATATATTCCAAACCATATTATTAAAAATGCCGATAATCTCTCCTATTGTTAAAAAAATCAATTTAGCCCGTTTCGCCAGAAACATCAGTTCTCTTTTAAAAACAGATATTATGATAATTAAAACATTTCAAATAACAGCCAAGGTTCTAGGAAACCTTCATTATCGCCAAGCTTTAATGGACATGAGCCAAAAAATAAAAAAGGGCGGAAAATTAAGTGAAGTTATCGATGTCTATCCGAAATTATTTCCGCCGGTAGTAACGCAAATGGTAGCTATCGGCGAAGATACCGGGGAGCTGGATAATATTTTAGTTGAATTAGCTGAATTTTATGAAGAAGAAATAGACCAAATTATGGATAATTTGCCTTCTATTATCGAGCCTATATTGATATTATTTTTAGGATTAGGGGTTGGAGGTGTGGCCGTAGCTATTATTATGCCGATGTATAGTATTACTACAGCAATCTAAAATTAAAATTGGTAACTAGTAATTGCAAAATTTTAATTATCTTTGGATTACCTAATTATTATGTATAAATGCGCTATTAAAGACTCTCACGGTTTAAGCTTAATGGAAGTTTTAATCTCTCTTTTTATTATCATGATTTTGACCCTTGGTGTTTATAGCTTGATAATACTTTCTCTTAGAATTACAGCTGACAATAAGGCTTATGTTGGCGCTATAGAAATCGCTAACCAGAAAATGGAGCAAATTCGTAATCTACCGTATAAAAATGTGGGTGTTCAAAGCGGGATTCCTAGCGGCAATATCCCACAACAGGAAATATTAGCAAGGGATGGAACATATATTGTTAACACCTATATAACTTATTATGATGATCCTTATGACGGACAAGCAGGTTCTACTACTCCTGACACGATTATTAACGATTATAAAATCGCCACTGTTAAAGTAAGCTGGGAAAGTAAATATGGACAAAAAAAAATTACGGTATTTTCTAAAGTAATCCCCCGTACCGAAGAAACCAGCGAAGGCTTAGGCCTGATTAAAATTTTTGTAAAAAATAAAGGCTTGAGTCCGGTAGAAGGAGCTGATGTTAGAGTTATAAATAACTCTATAATTCCGCCCATTGATGTTACTAACCCAACTGACAGCGATGGAATCCTTTACCTTCCGGCCCCGACCTCTACACCGAATAGCTATGAAATTATTGTTACTAAAGCTGGAGATGGGACAGATATGACCCATACCCCCAGCACCAGCCTAACCCCTTATCATCTAAGTTTAGACAATGAGGGAGATAAAAGCGAAGAACTACTTTATATTGATAAATTAGCTACCTTGCAAATAAGAACTGTCAGTACGAACTTGCCTAATAATTGGCAGGTAAATGAAGATAAAAATACAAGAGATCAAATAAATACAAAATTTTCCCTTGATAATTCAAATAACATGTACTTTGTTTGGGAAAGTACCACGGCTACATCTGCGCATGTTTATGTACAAAAATATAATCAAGCCGGAGTAAAACAATGGGCTAACGATCATAAAATTAGTGATACTCAATTCCAGACTAATCCTGATATTGTTACTATGGCTAATGGCAATTCCTTTGTCGTTTGGCAAGACAATTCTACATTTTTAAAACAAACGGCCTATAATTATAAAACAAGGTTAACTAAAATTAAAAAAAATATTTCATCTCCTAAGACTTTATTCCCCGGCTTTAAATACGAACTCGTTCCTGAATTTAATTTAAAACTAGCTAATAGCAAAGAGAACATACTTAATAATCAGGGGCAAATTTTTAAATTTTTTTCAACCCAAAAAAATATATTAAAAAAGCTGGGCTCCGAAATTGTTAATTTTTTCCATGATGGATTTATTATTAAACAAGTAATGGCTAACGGTTCGGTTATTGCTGTCGGTGTCGGCCCGGGAAAAGCTACGGACAACTCATGGACTATAAGCCTCAACGTTCCTGCCGGCGTTCAAGAAGGTGATTTATTGCTTGCTTTCATCCATCATGACGACCATAATGACGGCCCGCTTTTACCGCCAGGCGGCCAAGGATGGAATGTCTTAAATGATGATATTTATCCGGCCGGAGCTGAAAATGATCATCGCGGTTGCTTATTTTGGAAAATTGCCAGTGCCGGCGAACCAGCCAACCATATTTTTACTATGGATAATGACCGCGATGAAAAAGCAGGACATATTAGAGCTTATCGCGGAGCTGATTCCGCTAATCCTTTTGATGGAACAGTGGCCATAACCCTAACGGAAGACGGCGATGTCCTGCGACCAGCCCCTAGCCATACAGTAAATAATGACGGGTCTATGTTGGTTTGCGGCTGGGGATCGGACACCTGGACTCTGGGCAACGGCGGACCCACCTTCCCGCCAGGTATGGGCAACCCTATTAATAATTTTGATTGGTATATTGCGGCTGCTGCAGCCGATGAACCGGTTGATGCCGCTGATTCTCCAACCGGAATTCGCAATTACGACGCTAATAAGGACGTCTCACGTTCATCATTTAATTGGTCGCTGGTAATAAAACCTTCCGTCTCTTTGGATTATGATATTGTCAGCGCTACCGGCTCCCAGGTATCATATATGATCGTGCCCAGTACTAATCAATATGTTGGCGGTACTTTTGTTGTTTCCAGCAACTCTGGATCACGTAATGTTACTGGTGTTACAATTACTGAACACGGCTCAGTCGATGCCCAAAATGATATAGAGAATGTCAGACTATTTTATGACCTTGATACGACCGTCCCCTATATTTGCGATGACACCCAATACAATGAAGGATTAGACCCATTGTTCGGTATTGCTACTAATTTTGATAGCGCCAACGGCACTAGCACTTTTACTGAAGCTGGCGGAATTGAGACGAATACCGCAAAAACTTTATGTATCTATGCTGTCTTAAATATCAAGCCTAGTGCAGGAAAAGACGAAACTCTGGAAATTAAAATCAACGATCCGGCCAGCGATGTTATTGTTGACTCTGGTTCGGTTATACCGGAATCGGTTATTGAGTTGTCTGGTGCCACCTATCTTTATACTCCGGCGGAAATCCAGCAGCTTTATTATCGATTTAGAAACGACAATGGAGATGAAACTACAGCTACCTGGAAAGAAAGTGAAAATATACCAACAACAATCACTGAAGATACAATTATTCGCTTGCGTTTTGCCATAGATAATAATGGCAGTTTAGATTCTGACGCCATTTCTTATCAAATTCAATACGGAGAAGCAACCTCCGCTTGTAATAATATTGTTAACTGGAAAGCTTTGCCTAACGACGATAGCCAACATTGGCGGACAATTGACTCTCCTTATCTAACCGACGGCAACCCAACTACTAACGTATCCGGGGGGTTGACTGACCCTTGGGGTAAAAATTTTAAAGCCGGCGAAATAAAAGATATTGGTAATCAAACTTCCGCTATGGTTCTTACCGGAAATGAATTCACGGAAATTGAATATTCTATTAAAGCTACTAACAATGTTAACGATAGCAACTATTGCTTTCGTTTAACCGATGCCGGCTCAACTGATAATTTCAGCTATCCGGAATATCCGGAAATCGCTATAACCGGTGACGAAAATATCTACATCATCAGCTTAGACAGCAACGGTAATGAACTCTGGTCTGTGAAAAAAGTAAACAGCGATAGTACAGATACTAATCAGACTAATCCATCTATCGCTATATCGGAAAACTTCGGAACGGCCACAACGGTAGTGGCCTGGCAGGATGATAGAAATGGCAACGAAGATATCTATATGCGCAGTTTTGACATTAATGGCAATAAACTCTGGGCAAGTGATATCCCAATTACCAGTTCATCCACCAACGAACATTCACCCGCTATTGCTATTGATTTTGTAGATAATATTTTAATAGTTTGGGTTGAGAACGCTACTACTACCAAAGATATATATCTGCAAAAATACGATTTAACTGATGCCAGCCATTGGCCGAAAAGTAAAAAAATGGTCAATTCAATTAACGACATCTATGAGCCAAAAATAGCCATTGATTCAACTAACAGTATATATTTAGTATACACAGAACTCAATGCTGGCGATAGAAACGTATTTTTAGCCAAATATGATTCTAGCGCCAATAATATTTGGACAACTCAAGCAAATATTGAATCAGCTTCTACTAACCAATACGAACCTAGCCTGGCTATCAATAACAGTATTGTCTATGTATCTTGGACTGATGACCGAGAAGGTAATCCGGATATTTATACCCAAAAATATGACCTTAACGGTATTGCCCAATGGTCAAATGATTTAAGAATTAATATTAATACGGGAAATTCATCTCAGGAAAAATCAACTTTACTTATTAATTATTTAAATGAACCATTCGGTTCTTGGCGAGATAATCGCGATGATAATTATAATATTTATGCAACTAAATTTAATGACCCAGGAAGTATTAACGGGGTTGGTAATGTCCCTATTATTGTTACGGGAACAAAAAAAATAAGTGAAACCCCGATTATTTATGAATATAACGAAGAACATACAACCGATATTAACGGTTATGCTAATTTACCAGTTGAATGGGACAGTCCAGGCTATAGCGTAGAATTAAAAACAGCCTCAACCTCCTTGGAAATTATTTTAAGAAACCCAATCCAGCCATTAGCTATTGAGCCTGGCGAATGGAAAACAATGTATTTATATGTTGAATAATTTTAATAACTAATTATTTAAAATAAAATTTTAATGAAAGTTCATATAAACAAAATCGGTTTCTCCTTAATTGAAATTACGATCTCCTCCAGCATCTTGCTGTTAATACTCGCTCTAGGCTACAATTTTATAGTGACCGGCTTCAGGACTTCAATTTTTAGCTCAGAACAGGAAACTGCTATTCAAAATGCCAGAAAGGCCATGGAAATAATGACTAAAGAAATTAGAGGAGGTAATTATTCGGAACTTGGGAGCTATCCACTGAGAACCATAGAAGAAAACGATTTTTTATACTATAGCGATGTTAACGATGATGGAAAAATGGAAAAAATAAGATATTTATTAGATGGCTTGGCTCTAAAAAAAGTTACTACTTTGCCCGGACCGTTAAACGACTATAATATGCCCGGAGCGACAACCACGATCGCCAACTATGTCAATAATCAAGAAGAGGCAATTTTTACTTATTATGACAATTCTTATAACGAGGCAGGCTTAATTAATGATGTCAGGCTTATAAACATTAAATTAAAAATAAATGTCACCCCAGAACGAGTACCGATGGATTATACTGTAGAAACAGATGTTACTTTAAGAAATTTAAAAGACAATTTATAAATTTCTCTTTGGTTAAAATATGTTTAAAAACGTATTTAAAAAAATTGCTCAAAAACGATCCGGCTCAATGCTGGTCCTAGTGATAGTAGCTAATAGCTTATTTCTAGTAATGGTTTTAGGGGCAATAAGCGTAGCTTTACTACAACAAAAACTCAATATTAGGAAAGTTGCCCGAACGCAGGCTCTGCATGTTGCCGAAGCTGGAGTAAATTATTATCGTTGGGTACTCTACCATGACCATGAGGAATATTGTAATAAAAAAACCTGTATCGGTGCCCCAGATTACGGACCGTACGGCCCTTATGCTTATACTGATTCGGCTGGAGAAAATATCATTGGTTATTACGAATTATACATTACTCCACCAGAACTCTATGGATCCACTATCGTGAATATTAAATCAATTGGATGGGTAGCTGCCTATCCGCAAATTAAACGGTTTATAGAAGTACAATGCGGTATTCCCTCTTGGTCTAATTATTCAACACTTTGTGACTCTTTTATCCGTTTTGGTGAAGGTACGGAGGTGTGGGGGCCGCTCCATTCTAATAGCGGAATAAGATTTGACGGTGTTGCTCATAATATTATTACGTCTTATCTTCTTGAATATAATGATCCAGACCACACCGGTCCGGATGAATACGGTGTCCATACCCACGTCTATACGGCAGGAACATATGACCCCGACGAAGTTAGCGACGGTAGCAACCCCCCTAATCCGCCCGATTATACGGGAGATTCTAAAAATCCTTTTTTAGCCGGAAGATCCTTCCCTACTTCCCAGCCGATTAGTTTTAACCTGCTTGGCAACTATGCTACCACTACTTATGTCGAAGCTCAAAGTAACGGCATTATCTTGCCCAATTCAGGCGATGAAGGTTATCATATTATTTTAACGCCTGTACCGGGGATACAAAACGATATCCTTACTATTAAAATTGTTAATAGTATAACCGCCCAATGCTGGAGTAATAGCGCTTGGCAGGATACAGATAAAATTACAAACGAAACAAATTTTATTTCTACAACCACACCGCCAAACGGTATTATTTTTATAGAAGATAATATTTGGGTTGATGGACAAATTGATGGAGACAGGCTTACTATTCTCGCCTTTAATAATCCAACGACCGATATTATAATTAATAATGATCTAATTTATACAGACTATGAAGGCCTTGATGCCATTGGTTTAATCGCTGAAAGAAACATAAATATTGGCTTATTCAGCGAAAATGATTTGCGCATAGATGCCGCTCTTATAGCTAAAGAGGGCAGAATTGGTAGAAACCATTTTAATAGCGGTTGTGACGAAACCTACTATGATAGAGATACTATAACCGTATATGGCGCTTTAGCTACTAAAAACCGTTATGGCTTTGCCTGGACTGATGGTAGCGGTTATGACAATAGAAATATAATATTTGACAGCAATTTAATATTCAGTCCTCCACCGCATTATCCAACTACCGGTGAATATACTTTTATCTCCTGGAAGGAAAAATAGTGAACTATAAATATAATTATGATATAATAAAATAGAATTAGTTTAAATTATTGATTTTATTTTTAAATTATGCTTTTTTCTAATAGTTCAAATTATCCTATCGGTTTAGACATTTCTGACCTATCTCTAAAATTGGTCCAGCTCACTAAATCAAGGAAAAAAATTAAAATTCAAGCTTTGGGAAAAATAGATTTAAAAAGGGGTTTAATAGAAGATGGGGAAATTAAAGACAAGCCGGCGGTAATAGAGGCAATTCATAAATTAATAGCTAAGCCTAAAATAGGATCTGTTACCGCCAACGAAGTGGTCGCTTGCCTGCCTGATACTAAAACATTCATTAAATTAATTGAAATTGAAAAAACTCCTAACAATTTAATTGATGTTATTGGCGCTGAAATAGAAAAACACATACCGCTGGCAATTAAAGAAATATTTTACGACTGGCAAATAATTGAAGAGGGAAGAGAAAAATATTCGGTATTAATCGGCGCGGCCCCTCAAAGTATTGTTAACCAATATATTGATTTATTAAACGAAGCCAGTTTATTTATTTCCGCCCTTGAGATTGAATCTACTGCTATTTGTCGTGGCTTGCTCGCAGTAGAAAATCCGGCATTTAAAGGTAAATTCGATAAAAACTATAGCCTCATTGATATTGGAGCAAAACGCACCAGTATGACAATTTATTCTAAAAATACTATTGTCTTGTCAATTAGCATGCCTATATCGGGGCAAGAAATTACTGAGCGAATTGCTAAAACCTTAGAAATTAAAAACGATCAAGCAGAAAAAGCTAAAATAATTTGCGGTCTAGATAAAAATAAAGCCCAGGGCATAATCCATGAAATTCTCTCCGATATGATTAATAAACTAAATCGCAAAATAAAAGATACTTTAGAATTTTATTATAATCATTACCCTAATCATGGTTCAATTAATGAAATTTTACTTTGCGGCGGTGGTTCTAAGGTTAAAAATATAGATCAAATAATCAGCCAAACTATCGGTATTGACACTAGGGAGGGTGATACATTTATAAATTTGCCGGAACTAGATAAAAAATTCACTCAAAATTTTATAGAAACTCATAATTTAAATATGGATTTTATAAAAAATAAAAAAAATAAAAATGTATCCATCAAACAAGACTCTTCCTTGTCTTTTACTACTGCTATAGGACTGGCCTTGCGTAATATTTTTATTGATTAAATTTATGTTAACATTAAATATTATTTCTCGAAAACTGAAAAGAGAGATAAAATTAAAATCCATTTATCAATTAATAAAAATAATTTTTTCTATTCTAATTATTGTCATATCTATTTATACTATTGCCCTCTTACTGGGTAAATTAGCCTTGCAGATACATTTTGTGAAAACAATTGATGAAACATCTCTGGTAACAAAAAATACAGAAAACTACAGTAAAAAAATCAGGAATATAAATAATCAATTAAATTCTATCGATAATATCCAAAACGAAACCACGGCGTGGTCATACCTTTTAGAATATTTCGCTAAAAACGTAAGTGATAATATCAAATTCTCGCAAATAAAAATGAACAAAAGAGATAAAACTGTTTATCTGTCGGGGCTTGCTAAAACAAGAGATAATCTTCTGTCACTAAAAAAAATTTTAGAGGATTCAAATTATTTTTCAAATATTAACTTTCCTATTCAAAATTTATTAGAAAAAAATAACATTAACTTTACTATAAATGCTCAATTAACCACTTATGAATTTAATTAACTTTAAAAAAATTAATATAAAAAGAAAAATAACTTTTACTATAGTTATCTTTTTATTAGTTAATGCTTTAATTGTTTATTTAATTATAATTCCCACTATTAATGATATAAAACAGCTGAGAGTTAACATTATAACGCAAAAAACTGACCTGGAGAAAAAAATAGCTAGGGAAAAAAATATAAATATATTAAGTGAAAAACTGGATAAAATTGAACCTCAAATGAAAAAATTTGAACAAATTTTTATCAACCAAAACCGAGAATTGGAATTTATCACCACCTTGGAGGGGGTCGCTCTTTCTAATAAAGTGCTACAAAAAATTAACCTAAATCTTAATGCGGCCAAGACAGAGCAAACATATAGAAAAATCCCCCTGGAGCTTAAAATTCAAGGAAATTTTAATAATCTTTTACAATATTTAACAAATTTAGAAAACCTAAATTATTATATTAATATTACATCGCTGGAAATAACCAGGGGAATATCGTCTGCCAGCACCCTTTTACCGATAGATACAAGCGGCGCTAAACAGATAATTGGCAACATTAATATGGCCATTTCAGCAGATACCTATTGGCAATAAAATATAATAAATTTTAAGTTTTTAAAATTCGCATAATTAATATCTCTAAAATATGAAATTTAAAATTAAATTTAATCATAAAAATATTATCCGCTATTTTTATATTTTAATTATACTAATTAATCTAGTGACTTTATTTTATATATACTCATTCATGAAGAAGCATGTTTATGGTACCATTGTCCCGAAGAATGATGAGGCTATTACTCGTAGTAGCACCTATGCCGGAGACGTGGACATAAAAAAATTTGAAAAAGTGGTTGAACAAATTGAAAAAAAATCTCAACTCAATAGTTTGGATAATATTAAAGATATTTTTAATTAAACAATTTCAATAATTTATTTATATAGTTTTCTGACTTAAAATAACCGAGTTTCTTTTGATAGTCTTGCCTGATTTGATTTAATTTTAATGGGTTTTTTAAAACCCATTTTATTTTTTTAATTAAATCGCTTTCACTATTTGGAATAAACAAGATTCCTCCAAAATTATGTCCTAATTCAGTAATACCGCCGATCCTAGATGCTATTACCGGCAAACCCGCTCCTAAAGCTTCATAAATAACTGATGGCGAATTTTCATAACACAACGAGGGGACGACTAAACAACCCGCCTTTCCCATTGATTCCATCACAACTCCTGTCTTTTGCCTGCCTACAAATTTTATATTCTTATTATCTTGAGTTAATTCTTTTGCTTTTTCTATTTCGGAACCATCACCGACAATAACCAATTCGCATTTATCTACGCCTTGTTCGCCTAACAACTTATTAAAAACTTTAGTTAAAAACAATACCCCCTTATGTTCTTCAATTTGTCCCACATAAAGAAAACGAAAAATCCCGCTGTCCAATCCTCTTTTCTTACTGGCAGAAAAAGACGGAAAATGCGGAACAGGGTTAGGCATAACTACCTTTTTAGTATTTTTAAAAAAACCGCGTTTTATATGCTCTTGCAATAACCACTTTGAAGGAGAAATAACTATGTTCACCGGATCAAATAGCCAAAGGCAAAAATGGGCATAAATTTTTGCCAACCAACTGTCAATTTTTCTTTCCTGGCCGTAAATCATCAAGCCGGAAGGATGCAATAATTGAATATCATGCAAGGTATGAATATGCCTAATTCTTAATTTTTTTATAGCTTGTGGAATTAGATAACTTATCCCTTTTAAATTGTGCGTTATTACCACCTCTGGCTTCTCTTTTATTAAAATAGATTTTAATTTCCAATAGCTCCCGATATCAAACATATCTAAAATATGCCAAAATAACCGTAAAAATTTAGGTAATTGGTGTAAACCATAATAAAGCCCTCTTATATAATAAATTCTCTCCTCGTCCTGAATAGTATGAGCAGAACTATGTTTATGTGTTGTAGTAGTAATAATAAAAACCTTATGGCCAGCCCTTTGCAAGCCATCTGCTGTGGTCTCAACTACCCGCTCCGCTCCACCGCGTGAATATGGTTTATATAAATTGTTAATTAAACAAATCTTCATAAAAAATCAACTTTGCTCAAATTAAATTTACTTATTTTAACTCCTGTACAATAAACATAATTTTTCTTCCACTATTTTAAGACTATATTTCTTTTCAATAAGTTCCCTGCCGGCAAGCCCCATTTGTTTTCTTTTATTATTATTGGAAAAAGTCTGCTCAATTTTATTTTTTAAATCATTAACATCATTTGGCTTAACTAAAAATCCCTGGACCCCGTCCTGAAAAACACTCCTTACTCCGGGCAAATTCGAAGCAATAACCGGAATGCTGCAAGACATGGCTTCAAGGAGAACCAAGCCGAAAGCTTCGTTTCTATTTATTGAAGGCAAAACGAAAACATTGGCTTTTTGATAATATTTTATTAGTTGTTCATTATTGATTCCACTTTTAAAACTAACTTTTTGTCTAATACCCAAATCCCGCGCTTGTTTTTCATATTGAGAACGCAAATCTCCATCCCCCACAATATTTAATTTCCAATTAATAATTTTTAATCCAGCGACTGCTTTTAATAAAATATCTATCCCTTTAAAATAATGGGCCTTGTCTAAACCGCCAACAAATAATATGCTAAAGGGCTTTGCCTCCGAATTAAAAACCATGCCTCTTTTTAAATATGGTTTAAACTTGCTTATATCTACGCCAAAAGGAATTTCGTAAAATTTATCTTTATATCTATTAAAAATCTCTTTAATAGCACTATGTTTTATATAATCAACGCTGGCGCATGTTATTAAATCAGCCCGTTTAAATAATGAATTACGAATTATTTTCGAGGGCCAACTTAACACTCTGCTCGTTAAAGTAAGCCCAACCACATCCATATGGTAATGAATAATTAATTTTATTTTCTTTTTATAACATAATTTAACTAACCAAATAATTTCAGCGCTGCCAAAAAAGGGGTAATGTAAATGGATAATATCAAATTTAGATAATCTAAATAGTAATTGAGGCAAAAGGGCTCCGTGGCCATATTTTAAAAATGGCTTAAGATAAACAATATTGAATTTATTCGCTTGTTTTGAATTTCCCCGCCTTTCTTTTGGAGTAAAAACTGTCACCGAATATCCGGAATTTTGCAAAGTTTTTGCAAAATGATAAGCTACATTGCCGATGCCACTCCGATAAGGAGGAAAAACACAAACTACTTGAGCAATTCTCATAATAAATTTATATTAAAAAAGCACAACTAAATAACTTGCACCTTATTTTTATTATATAATTTACTCAGCTTCCCTGAACGTAATCCAATGCCAACCAAATATAATTAAAAAAGCAACTAATGCCTGAAAAAAATCAATTAAATCAACTTCTTTACTTAGCAAAGCAATGGCAATAATAATAATTGGCATTAAAAATATTACGAATTCATCTTTGATTTTATCAAATAGAGTTATATATGATAAACCAGACAACTCGTCCCTGCTTTTAAATAAAAACAGATGCCAAAAAAATAGTATAATAAAAAATACTATCGCCTGGACAACGTCGATTACGTTTATATCTCTGTCAATAATAGCTATAACAATTATAAGTAAAGTAGCGCTAACTATCACTGCCTTGTCTTTCAATTTATCTAACTTACTCAAGTATAATATTATTTCATTCAAACTATCCTCTTTCCTGTATTTTTTACATGATTCTCTTCTAAACTTAATTATAATCAATAAAGGAATACCAAAAAAAGCCAGCGGAGCTAGCGATTTAAAAAGTACGATAAAAAAATTAAAACGGTCGCCAACGATAATATATACTATGAAAAATGTAATGAGTCCTAATAAAAAGAAATAATTTATTGCATCTAAAATTATATCTTTGAGTTTCATAACTTAGTTTTATTTTTTAAAGTAATCTTTCTAATTATTTTGGTTATGTCTTTTTCAATTTTTTCCACCTTCAGTCTTAACCGAAAAATAAAATAAAACAGCACAACTATCCCTGCGTAAAGTAAAATATCTATACCGGAACTGGAAAAGCCAAGTTTAGCGACAAATTTGTCAATCCATTTTAAAAATATAATTGCCAGCGCTGCTGTTAACCAAAAAACTAACCAAAAAATAAATTCATTAGCGCTAATCTGTTTTTTTCGCCTTAGGAAAAACTGACGAGCTAAAAAAAAGAAAATTATAATTAAAGCTAATATTTGCTGCAACATGTAGTTTAATTAATTAAACGAAATAAAAATAAATCTTTTAAAATTTTCACGCCACCACTAAATCGTTGTCCAAAATTATGATAAATAACTGTAATAGGCACTTCTTTAATTTTTAAATTATTGATAAATACTTTAGCTAATATTTCGCTGCAATGAGCCATGCGATCCTGGTCAATTTTTATTATCTTAGCCGCTTTTCTGTTTAATGCTCTAAACCCACTTTGCGGATCTATTACTGTAATCCCCCAAAATAATCTATTAATCATTCGTGCTAATGGTAAAATTATTTTCTTTTTAAACCAAGGAATTTGTGATTTCTTATCTAAAAAACGCGAGCCAAAAACAACATCACACTCCCTGTCTTTAATCGGTTTAATAACATTATAAATGTCATCAGCTAAAAATTGGCCATCGGCATCAAAGTGTAAAATTATCTCAGCTTCATGGCCAAGAGCATAGTCTGTGCCAGTTTGCAAAGCAGCCCCTTGCCCTCTATTAATCAGATGACGTAAAACAACTACTTTCTGCTTCTTGGCTAAGTTATAAGTTTCATCAATAGAACCGTCATCTATCACCACCACTTCGTCAACTCTCGGTTTAACCTGTCTGATTACTTCCTTAATGGCTTTTTCTTCATTATAAGCAGGAATTATGCAAAAAGTCTTCATGAATTTAAATAAAAATTTAAATACAAAATAAATAATTAAGTAAGAGTTAATTGGTAATTAGCTATTTGAATGATTAAAAAAAGATAACCCATTAATCAACTAATTTACTTATTGTATTTTATTTTTCAATCGCTTGTTTCACCCCTTTAAGGCCTTTACTGGCTCTAAGTTCGTAAATTGTTTTCTCTAATCCTTTTTCTAAAGAAATAACCGGCATCCATCCTAATTCATTGCGCGCCTTGGTTATATCGGGCAAGCATAAAGGGGTCATAAACAACTTTTTTTCAGAATAAATTATTTTCGTCTTAGCACTAATCATGGCAATAATTTTTTTCGCTAAATCAGTTAAATTAACCTCTACATTAGAACCAATGTTTATCGGCCCGATTAAATCAGACTTCATCATTTTTAAAACTGCGTCAATACA
>CAZXKB010000082.1:0-3098 GCA_964641285.1 uncultured Gammaproteobacteria bacterium
AAGTCGTTGTTGGCGGCGTCAAGGAAAGAGACGGTAGTTGTGGTTTTGGAATTAGTACCCGGCGCGGTCCAGTCGGAAGAGATGTTGTAATCAGAAGAGGGATCAAATGTACCAAGGTAATCCATAGTACAATTTTGAACAATATTATTTATAACCGTAGGCTCTCCTTCCCCTGTAGATATAATTCCACCTAGCGAAGAACTAATCGTATTGTTATATACATATGCGTTAGACATCACTAAATATATCCCTCCGTATCCGTCTCCTGAAACTATATTATTCCAAATCTTACCACCGTCTCCAATCAAGCCTGATATTCCAAGAGCATTAGAAGAACTAAACAATCCCGACATCTCAATGAGGTTATTAGAAATTTTATAGTTTACAGGTCCTCCTTCAACTTGCCCTGTAATAATTCCAAATAACATACTATCTCCACCATAATCTTGATTTAATTTTATTTGCAAACCATCAATATAAATATCACAATCCGCACCGACTACTGCCCAATTCTCTTGTCCATCGAGACCTTCTACTTCCAGTCGATACTTCGTAGTATCCCACTTCCCGTTATGCCTCCCGTAGGAATCGTCTGGATCAGTCCAAATTTTAATATAAGTAGAAGTAGCCGTAGTCCAGCCGTCAATCGTTACCGCGCTAGTATCAGCCGTACCACCGGTAGAGCGGCATTTGGCCACGGCAATGGCGGCGTCGCCGGTATTGGTTAAATATACATAGGTAGAGGAAGCACTGGTGCTTTCAAGATAAACCTGCTCTCCGCTTTGGAAAGTACCTGAGATGTTTTCCAAAAGGACTTGAGCGCTGGTAGTGGTGGCGGTCATATGGGTGCTGGAAGCTTTAGCCCCGGAGGTTTGGCCAACCACGCTGGCATGATCAGGAATTGTACCAGAAGCCATATTAGGATTGTAGGAAAAAACCAAAGTGGTAGTAGTAGCTAAATCAATATCCAGATTAGCCCAGGTGGAAAGGTTGGAATAATCCGTGCCCGCGGCATTGTTCGGGTCAATAATAGAGACGAATTCGGTAGCGGCAGAAACTGTTTTTACTGAAAATAAAAATCCTGCTACTAGAAATATTAAAACTAATAGATATTTACAGAAACTTTTATTATTTTTTATTCCAATAAACATTTTTTAACATCCTCTTAATCCCTCTTTTATATCAGAAAAATTTTTTATTTACCCTGTTAGATAATTTATCTACACAGGGTGAACTTCATTAACGTAATATTATAGATTTCTCCTTATTCTCCCGCCTTTGGCGGGTTCATTCGTCGAAATGACAAGGGGGGGGTGTTACTTAAGCTTAAAACGGCATTATAATTTAAACGTGTTACCAGGGACAGGCATTCTTTTAACTTCTTACTTCTAATTTCTTACTTTTAACTTGCTACTTCTTCTCCACAATTCCCCAATCGTAAATTGTATTCTGATACGGTTGGCCAGCTAATAAATCAGCCGGTTTAAAGCCCTCAAATTCCTCCATTTTAATGCGGTACTGCCGGGCTAAAACGGTTTCGGTTTGAGGCTCTTCGATATATTCTTCGCCCGCTTCTTCAGCTCTTTTTTTCTCTTCTTCAATTCTTACCTGCTCTTCTGCGGGCAAATCCTCAAATTTAATCTCTTTTTCTTTGGACTGGGTTAGTTTAGCCGCCTGTTCTTCGGTTAAATTCATCCTTAAAATCAAATAACTGATTCTTTCTGTCTTCGACCAGCTGTGACCTTCTGTATGCGCCAGTAAAACATCGCCGGCTTTGAGGGAAGAGCGGGCATCTTCGGTTGGGTCATCACTGTTCTGGCTCCTGACCATTATTACTACTTCATAGATCTGTTTCGGTGCCTTCTTAAATATTGCGTCTTTAAGCAAAAAACCTGCAGCTCCAGTCATAACAATTATAACCCCAATAATTATTAGGGATTTTTTGTTTAACCGCTTTTTTACCTCCTCTGGGTTTAAAGCAGGTTTTCGTTCTGTTTGTTTTGAATCTTTTATAGATTGTTTTTCAATTTTTTCTTGTTGTTCATTTTTCATATTTTTTTTAATTTATTGCGTCTAGCGCTTTTTAATTAATTATTTAGTTATGAGCGCTTTAGGTGCTCCTTAGTCTAATTAATTGCTAATACTTTTTATGGTGCTTGTAGCGATATCTTTTTTTTCTTCAACCCCGGCTACTTGGCCAGAATCATTAAAATAATTAATAAATAAAAAATTGGCTAAAATTAAAGTAATAAAAAAGACCGTAGCAATAGCTATGGTTTTTAAATAAAATATTTTATGTCTAGGGGCAAATATTTCACTGCCTTTTTGTTTTATTAAAAATCGGCTATATTCAGCCTGCTTTTCATCACGCGCATGGCGTTCCAGGTATTGGTTAAACCACTTTTGACAAGTAAAATAATTACGCCCTATTTTTACAGCTTTAAGCTTTCTTCTTTGCACTAACTGCGATAAATAGGAAGGAGAATAAATCCCAGGTGCAGAAAATTTTCGCAAAGGGACTAGCTTATCTTTGATTGAATTGTTCGTTTGCATGGGGATGGCAAATACTATTTTTATTTACTTCCTGCGCCAAAGAGCACAGAGCGTTAATTCGCATGTGCCGCATTCGCAATTGCGGCTTTTCCCGCCAGGGAAAATAACGTAATGCCTAATTAACTAATCTTGCTAATATTACAAATAAATAATTTCTATATTATCTTTTTATTATATATTAAATATATTTTTGTATTCTATTTATTGTTATTTTATGACTATATTATTATCCACAATTATAACATTATTTATAATTTTTTACAAAAATAATTTGTCAAGATATTTTACAAAAATATAAAAAAACAACAGTCCATTTAATCTGTTGTTTTTTAAATTTACTATGTAACAAATTTATTATCTTTTTGACCACTACAATGCCTGACAGACACTCTTCTCTTAATCTTAGGTTATACTGTATTATTGTAATCGTTTATTTACGCTTACTATAACGTATTTGCGGCAAAAATCAAACACTTAATTGCACACTCTGTAATTTTTTAATACTTTAACACCGCCATGCCTGTTTACCATGTCAAGTTGTTCTT
>CAZXKB010000083.1:0-8467 GCA_964641285.1 uncultured Gammaproteobacteria bacterium
TAAAGAAGAAATAAATAAAACATCGTCAGTGTCAACAATAGCCAAATCGTTAACTGCGTTAACTACGACAATTTTTCTATCCACATTGGCATAAATTAAATTATTAACAGCTTCGTTAGCCATCACTTCGCCTTTTATTAAATTCTTCTTTCTTTCCCGCTGTAAAATCCTTTTAATAACATGCCATTTGCCCAGATCACTCCAGCCAATACGATTTGATACGCTCATAGCTATTTTATCGCACTTCTCTGTAATAGCGGTTTCAATAGTAATTTTTTCTAATTGGCTATATAATTCCTTGGCCTTTCCCCAGTCTTTGTTTTTTATTATCAGATCTACTACTTGGCAACAAATTTTATACATAGTCGGCTGCCACTTTTTAAATAACTTCTCTATATGTCCAAGCCGCCAAAGATACATGCCGGTATGGCAATAATAAATACCTGCTTTAATTAATTCCCGGCAATAATCGCTATTGGGTTTTTCCACGATTTGAGCTACTTCATAAATTGCTTCTTCCCCGTTTTGCTGCAAATTCTCACCAGCTTTAAAATATGTATAGCCGGTATCAGGATAGTTCGGCCTAATCGCCGGAGTTAAGATGTAATTCGGTTTTTCTAAAATAAACTCCTCTGTCATTAAAAGTAAATCCCTAAAAGCCTGGCTGTCAGAGATGTAATCATCTGAGGGCAGCGAAGCAATTATTTCGTCGGGTTGACAAAACTTTTTTAAATAACATACCTCTAAACACATGGCTGGGCCAGTATTTCTGGTGTCAGTTTCAATAATAATATTCTTTTTTTTAATTTCAGGGATGTCTTGTTTCGCTATTTTAGTAAAATTTTTATTTACTGACAAAAACAAATCATCCGGACTCCTAAGCAAGGGGACGACCCGCTCATAAGTTGTCCTGACCATGGTTTTATCTCCTATAATCTTCTGAAATTGTTTAGGATTATTAGTACGGCTCATTGGCCATAGTCTGGTCCCAATTCCGCCGGCTCTAATTACGATTTTCATAAATATTAATTATTTTTTACTAAGGGCACAAAAATAAAACCGGGATATCTTTTTTTCTTAAACTCATCTTCTCCGGTCTTATCAATAACCACCATATCTTGGGATTCATACTGCCTGCCGATGGGTATAACCAAACGACCGCCTATCTTTAATTGCGCAAGCAGTTTATTAGGTATCTCTTCTGCAGCCGCTGCTACAATAATTTTATCAAAAGGAGCGTATTTAAGCAAACCCTGGTAACCATCAGCGCAAATTACTTTAGCAATCCCTTTTTTAATAAAATTATATCTAGATACATTTGCCTCGGCAAAATTCTTTAACTCCGGAATTATCTCCAGTCCATATACTCGCCCTTTTTCTCCCACTATTTCTGATAAAAGGGCTACAGTCCAGCCCGAACCACAACCAACATCCAAAATCCCATCTCCTTTCTCGGGATTAAGTAATTCTATCATAAAAGCCACGGTCAAGGGCTGGGAGATTGTTTGCCCATGGCCAATAGGCAAAGGCGCATTGATTTCCGCCTTTCCCTTATCCCCAGCTCGTAAAAAATCTTCACGTTTAATCTTTTTAAACGCTTCTATTATTTCCGGGGTTTTTAAATAACCTCCATAAATTAGCTCGTCAAGTAAAGGCATAAAAGAATTACCCTTGCATTTTTTTTAACTTTATGATATAATATAAATAGAAAATACAAAAAACAAAAATAAATAAAAAATGAAAATAAAAATCAAGCACCAAATTTTTATATTTAAAAAATGGTTTTGCTATTCTCTGTCGGTAATACTGATAGGGATTTTTTTATTGCCTAATACAGCTTATTATTCTTCTATAACAGAAGAAAAAATTATTGAACTTACAAATCAGGAAAGAGTAAGTAAGAAGCTAAATACAATTACCGCTAACCAGCTGCTGGCTAAAGCTGCTTATGAGAAAGGCCAAGCCATCCTTGAGGCCCAGAATTTCCAACATAATATCAACGGTAAAAAATTCTCTGTTTGGGTTAAAGACGCTGGCTATCAGTATTCTTATGTCGGGGAAAATTTAGCCATAGATTTTATTACCAGTGAAGGTGTAATCAAAGCCTGGCTAGATTCACCAACCCATAAAAAAAATATATTAAATGAAAAATTTTCCGAAATTGGCGTAGCTATCATTGAAGGGGAATTTCAAGGGAATAATACTACTTTAGTAGTGCAAATATTCGGCTCTCCTCTGAATATAAACTCAATAGCGAAAAAATCAAACAATAGCTTTCTGGCCTTAAATTCAAGCCTATCATCTTCGAAAGTTATATCGGAAACAATAAATTTTAATAATGCTAATGACAACCTTCCTTTAATACAAAACACACAATTTATTCTGGGAGATACAGAATCAACCGATTTAATAAACCAAAAAATAGAAGAAAATCTATTGACTCATTCCGCTGATTATCCTGGAAATAATAACAGTTACATAACTAATACTGATTTTACTTATCTGCCCGTAGATAATATAGAATACATTAAATATAACAACTTGAATATCCGCCAGAAAGTAAACAATCTTATTTATGTCATTGGCAACGCTAAGCTAGTATTAAAAAGAAATAACTTCTTTATTAACGGCCCGGACAAATTGATAATAATAAAATATTTTATTTTATTTTCTATACTTACTATTATTATAATTTATTTTTACCTTTATTACTTTAAAAATCTATCTTATTTTAAAACTTTGCTTCATCGGAAAAAATAAAATAATAAAATTGCTGCTAAAATAAATCTGTAGTAAGCAAAAATATGTAAACTATTATTTTTAGAAAATCTCAAAAAATATTTTATTGCTAAAAAACCGGTTAAAAAAGAAAAAATAAAACCAATGGATAAAATCATCAACTCTCCCCCGTTAATGCCTAATATTAAAGCTTGGGGGATTTTTTTTATTACTGCTCCGGCAATAATAGGAATAGATAAAAGAAAAGAAAATTTTACCGCCACTTCCCTCTTTAGTCCAACACCCAAACCCGCAATAATAGTAACTCCGGAACGGGAAGTGCCGGGAATAAAAGCCACTGCTTGGGCTAGACCGATTAATAATGTCTGGCGCCAATTTAATTTTTCTAAATCATTTTGAAAACTGCTGATTTTTTCAAAGACAATAAAAAATGCGCCAATTATTGCCAGCATAATCGCTACAATTAACGGGGAACGGAACGCAACTTCTATAAAATCACCAAACAGCCAGCCGGCTAAAGCGGCCGGTATCGTCCCCAAAATTATTAACCAGCCAATCCTGCTTAAATCGTCTTTTTGGCCGCCTAAGCTAAGAAACCAAGATTTCAATAATTGACCAATTTCCTGCCTAAAAAACCATAAAACAGCAAAAAGAGTGGCTAAATGCATGATTACATCAAAAATTATTTCATTTTTAATAGGCAAGCTAATAAATTCATGCAAAATTACCAAATGGCCAGAGCTGGAAATTGGTAAAAATTCTGTTATGCCTTGGACAAAGCCGAATATGGCAGAATAAATATAGCTCATAATTAAAACCAATCTATTTTATTTTAATATTTAATATGGTAAAATAATATCAAGCAGACTTTTATTAAATAATTTTAAGTTATGGCGCACATTCTCTTTTTACCAATTATTTCAGGCCTAATTGCTCAAGTCAGTAAATTTTTCATTAAATCCAATAAATTAACTCCAAATTTGAAAAGTATCTGGGCTTATGCCGGTATGCCTTCTGGCCATACAGCCATTACTATATCTTTAGCCACTATTATCGGTCTTGAGCAGGGCTGGCAATCTCCTTTATTCGCTGTTAGTATTATTATCGCTTTATTGACAATCCGAGACGCTCTGGGTATACGAAGGTATTTAGGCCGGCACGGAAAAATATTAAATATCCTGGTCAAGGATTTAAAAGAAGACAGGATGCTTGACGAAAAATACCCGCATTTACTGGAAAGTATCGGCCATACCCCGTCTCAAATTCTAGTCGGAGCCCTAATCGGTTTTTTGGTCAGTATCTTAGGGTATTGGCTATTGAATTAAAGCTATTATAAAACCATCATAACATAAAACCGCTATGAAAAAAAGTAGCGGTTTTTGCAACTTAAATGACAGCAAATTTAAATCTTTAATTTTTAAATAACTATAGTAATAATTTAAAAAGCTTGCTCAAAAATTAATGCTATGATCCAGATTAAATACTTAATTATAGCGGTTATCTTTACAAATCTCTGTGCATGTTCAAGGTTCTTAATTTGAAATAGGACCAATATATTCAGTTGATAGCACAATGTCATCAAAATATACCTTGATTTCATCATTTACAGCATCAGAGTTCATATATAGTACCATAAACATCCAGTCTATATAATCCCAAGCGCTCTCAACCATATCTCTGTCCATTCGCAAATCACCATCAATCCAGAGTTTTCGTTTATCATTATCCAAATCAAACATCCACTCATAACAATGCCACTCATTCAGATGCTGTTCAATAAACCAACAATCCTCAGGACTATTCGAGCCTATCTGCCATTCATCATCTCCATCACCTGCATGAGAACTATGAAATGCAAACACAGTAGTTCCGCCACCTGCATCTCCACAGATTATATTCCAAGGCTTTTCATCTGTGCGGCTTAATACATCAACGCCAAAACCAGAATATGCTACTGCTGAATCCCAAAAGATGAAGTGGATATATGCATCGCGATCACCCTCTACCTTGTTTGCATTATTCCAAGTATCTGTAAAATAAATATACATTCTGGCATGTATCTTTGAAACTGCTGGAATATCTAACTGAAGGCCAGTGGATTGATAGTCTGTTGTTCGTTTCCGCTGCAACCAAGACCGAGTACCTGAATGCTTAATAGTTGTATCTAAGATATCTGCCCCTGGTCCATGACAATCCCACCCTCTGGGTGTCCATCCATTCCAAGAACCCCCATTACACTCTGGCCAATCAGATGCCGGTGGATTTTCACTGTCCCAGTCTTCGCACATTATCCATTCAGGATGCAGCGTCTGCCAATTAGCGCAGGTGGAATCTAAAGCACTTCCTTCATTCTTCTCTATCATAATCGGCCCGAGAGAGCCTTCATTAGCCCAATTGTCGGCTTGATCTACCACATGCAGGCCGTACCACCAAGTGCCGACTGACGGGGTGTCGGTGAAATTACCGGAAACGGATGTGCCGGAAACATTTTGTGAGGTTATTTGCGACCAGGTACCGGGGACGCCGGAAACATCCAACGCCCGCCAAAGTTCCACTCTATTTAACGCAGTTTCGTCAGTGACACTCCAGGTAGCGATCACGGAGCCAGTGGAGGTAAGGGGTTGGATGTCAAAAAAAGTAACAATTGGCGAGGTGGTGTCAGGGCAAACACCGCAGTCAGCCGGACAATTTGTACAGTTTTCGCTTGATTCGCATATACCATTACCGCAAACAGGCTGACAAATAGCATCAAAGCCGTTACAGTCTTCGTCAATGCCATTGCCGCAAATTTCAGTTCCGCCAGGATTTATTGAATTATTACTATCGTTGCAGTCATCGCCATTATAACCAGTAGTATAGTCAGGCACGCTGGTCTTGGTACACATGGAGTTATTGCGGTAGACCGGCATAGTATTGTCGCAATAGTCGTCATGGTCATTATCACAGTCTTCGTCAGTCTGGTTGTTGCAATTATTATCTATATTATCGCAGGTTTCAATTCCACCGGGATTAGCCCAGTATTCATTGTCATCGCAGTCGCCGCCGTCATAACTACAACCATTAGCTACGCTACAGTCGGGACAGACACCGTAACCGTCATTGTCAGAATCCACACAACTAGCGCTTATCTGCTGGAACTCCTGTAGTTGCCAGTAATTATTATTACATATTGAATCCCGACAACCACATTTCCATTGACCTCCAGCCCAGTTGCAAATATACATGACAATAGAATTAATATTTAACAGCTCTGCCGGGGTAAAATTAATAGTTAATTGCCCTTTGCCCACTATCCAAGAGCCAATAAGCTGGCCTGCAGGCGTAAAAATAATTTCTTGCCAAGCATTATTGCGCCAAATATAGCCTTTTTTATAGATATATTGAAATGCGGACCCATTGCCGACTGAAATGTCAACTGAATTAATATGGCAATCCACATCAATAAGAGTTTCTTTTTGAGAAGATAAAGTATTATAAGCCGCGCCAAAATTGGCTGGAATTGGCTTAGTTGAATCCAGCTGATGACAAGTACTAGCCTTAATGTTAGCAATTGGCTGAAAAAAAACAAATGTAAATATTAATATTGTTGCCGGTATTAGCCAAAATAATTTATATTTGGACTGCTCCATATTTAATTATTAGTTTAGAGAACAGAAAATTAATTATAATGGTGGTGGCAGCGATGGCGGCGATGGCGGTGGCGAACCGCCAGATAAAACACAAGGGAAGGTAAAAGTAAAAGTGCAGATTGCTGAACAATCATTATCATTGCTACTAGTACAACTGATACCGCAGCAGCCATCATCGTCTAAGCAGCCGCAGTCCGGGTCTTCAGCCACCGTACAATTAGTAGGACAAATGCCATTGCAGCCGTCAGGGGAACAGATAACTGAACAATCATTATCATTGCTACTAGTACAACTGATACCGCAGCAGCCATCATCGTCTAAGCAGCCGCAGTCCGGGTCTTCAGCCACCGTACAACCGACCGGGGCACAAGCAACATTACAGCTATTATCACAACAAAAAGTGCCAGTTGGTCCACAAACCCAACTCCCAGAGCAGCCACAAAGACTACAATTTTCCACTAAGCTACCGACACCATCGCAATAAAAAGGAGGCCCCGTACTAATTGAACATTGACCACAAGGAGTGTTGTCAGTACAACAATTTTCATCCACTAAGCCATCGCAATCATTATCAATATTATCACAACTAATTTCATCCCCATCTTCGTAATCAGCTATTTGCACTGTCTCAGCCACTATGCCACAATCAGCGTCGCACTGATCAGCCATGCCTGGATATAATGACCAATTCCCAGGAGACTGATCGCCGTCATTGTCGTCATCATAATCACATTGGTCACAATCCGGATCTTCACTGGCTACATACCATAAACTTTCGTCAACAAAAACACCAAAACATGTACCGGTACAATCAGGATCAAGTCCGTCAGGCAAAGTATCACAATCATTGTCAATAGTGTCAGCACAACTAATCTCCGGATATTCGTAATTAGAGACTCCCGAGTAATCATCCTGCCACCCTATTATTCCATAACAGCTTTGCAATGAACCAGCACAAATATTGTTCTGCTTTGAATTTAATGGGGTAATTTCCCCTGAGCCGTCAGCGGTCAAGCTATTGCAATCGTTTTCAATGCCGTCGCAAATATCCGTAGCTCCTGGATTTATAACGAACCCGCTAATTGTATCGTCGCAATCATCGCCATCATGACTACAACCATTGGCAATATCGCAATTTGGACATACGCCATAACCGTCACCATCATTATCAATACAAGTTAATACCTCAATTTGACACACGCCTGAACAGCCGTCATTGTTAAGAGTATTGCCGTCATCGCATTCTTCACCGCATTCAACCGTCCAATTGCCGCAATAGCAATCAGCTGGGCATGAAATACATTCACCGGACATTTCATCGCAAGTTCCGTCGGGGCACGTTACCGGGCAAACTCCGCAGTCAGACGGGCAATTACTGCAGTTTTCGCCCGACTCGCATATCGTATTAAAATTGCATGGACCTACTATAATGCAAAAGGGGTCAATAGCGCAATCAAAATCGCTGCAATCCGCTAATCCATCACAATCATTATCAATACCATCGTCGCAATTACTTCCCGGATTTTCCGGAACGCCTACTCCTACTAATGGATCAGTGTCATTGCAATCTGTCTCAGGAAATGCACATACACTCGAGCCGGGAAAACCATAGCCGTCCCTATCAAAATCTAAACATATTTCGGGACAGCCGACAGTAATATTAACTCCGGTTATTAATAATCCTGATTCAAAAACAGAGCACAAATGGGATATGGCTCCGTTTATATCGGTATAATAAATATAAGCTAAACTACTATTAGGCAAATCGGGTAAATTTTCTACAAACTGCTTGGTCTGTTCATTCCAGCAAGTTACCTCATTGTAACCCGGGCAATCACCTAATTTATTAACCGGGTCAATCGGTAAAGACATATTCAATTCATTACTGAATGTTTCCCGCCAACTTGGCCAAACAGACAGGGTTTTATGCGGGAGGTAGGTGCCAGCGTTTAGTTTAGGATAATATCCCATGCTATCATAGTTGTTATCCAGTGCCATATTTATTCCTGCTAAATCGGCTAAACGCTTAGTGTCTCTAATTATTCTGGCCTTAGGACTATCACAGGAATCTCCAATTTGACATTCGCCGTCCTTAAGGC
>CAZXKB010000084.1:0-8312 GCA_964641285.1 uncultured Gammaproteobacteria bacterium
TTTTAAAAACCATTCTCTTTTTTCGCCTTTGTTTTTTCATATAATATATTTATAAATCTTGCTTACTTTACTTGATTAATCCTTATTTATCATTATAAATCAAAGCCGGCTTTTCTTAATTACAAAAATGTAAAGCAAAAATTTATATTACTTTAAAATATAAAAATAATATATAAATCTTTAAATTCGCATGTGTCCCATTCGTAACAGGGCTTTTTGCCGATAGGCAAAAATAACATTAAATATTAAAATCTTTTCTCACCTTTTATCTTCTGAATCCGCCAGCTGGCGGAGTAGAAGGACTTACTCGCCTCCTAACACTTCCCGATAACTCTTTAATAATTCTTCATCGCTAATCTGGTTTAGCAACTCTTCGCTCATGCCCGCCTCTACTAACATTTGGTGTAAAACCGTCGCGTCGGCTTCACCTCCAAAAATTTTTTCCAGCTCCTGTATTTGCTCCTCGCTTACTTCCTGCTCTTGGGAAATATTTAATTGCTCTAATAAATCACCTAATAACAAACTGTTATCTATGGTGTTTTCGGTATCTCCGCCTTCATTTTCTATATTTTTCTCCCCATCAATCAAGCCGGAACTATAACAATCCCTGCCTCTGGGACAATTAGGGTCATTGCCTGTATCAATTTCTTCTTTATCTAAAAAACTATCGCTATCGCTATCTTCCAAATAGGGCGAAGTTCTGTATAAATTTAATTCATCCCAGTCAAATAAGCCATCACCGTCCGTATCTTTTATTCTTAATGATTCCTCGCTTTCGTTTTCGGTTGTATTTAATGACTCATTCTGGCTATTATCTTTATTATAAGTAAACGGCTGGCTAATGCTTTTTTTAAACTGGACTGACCACATAATAACTACCAAAACAGCAAAAAAAGCCAAAAGAATAACCGAAATCTTTTGGCCTTTATTTAAACTTGCTTTTTTATTACTATTATTGCTTGGCTCCTCTTTGTCTTGATCTTTTGAATCTACATTAAAATCATCAAAATTATTTTCTGGCATAAGCATGGGGATAAATTAGTTATGTTTAATATTATTATAACATATTTTTCTTAATTATTCCAAATAATTTTAGCCAGTCCTCTAAAGATAAATTTTGTGCTCTTATTTTTAAACTAAAATTAGCCATTCCTAACCATTTTTTTACTTTATCCTGACTGCGATGATACCCATTAGCTAAATTATTCTTTAACATCTTCCTTTTTGCCGAAAAACTAATTCTCACTAATCTAAAAAATTCTCGTTCACTTTGAATATAATTCGTATCACCCCTCTCCTTACTAAGGAGAGGGCTAGGGTGAGGTTTTAATTTTATTAATGCACTATCCACTTCCGGCTCTGGCCAAAAATTACTGGCCGGCACTATTTGGATTATTTCCGGTTTAGCGTAAAACTGCACGGATACAGCCAATAAGCTCATCTTAGGGGATTGAGCATCAATTCTTTTGGCTACTTCCTTTTGCAGCATTAATACCATTAAACTAGGCTTGAATTCAGCTGACAAAATTTTCCGTAAAAATATAGAGGTAATATTATACGGCAAATTCGCCACTACCTTAAACTTCCCCCTCCTTACTAAAGAAGGGGTTAGGGGGAGGTCTAAAATGTTTTTATTAATAACTTCCACATTTCCCACGCCCAGTTCCGCCAGCCTATTCCAAAAAACTTCAGCCAACCTATCGTCTAATTCCACGGCTATAACTTTCTTTACTTTTCTTGCCATTTTTTCGGTCAAAAACCCTAATCCTGAACCCACTTCTAAAACTATATCTTCCTTTTTTAAATCAGCCGCTTTTACAATGTTATTATAAACTTCTTCTCTTATTAAAAAATTCTGCCCTTTACTTCGGCTAGGCTTGATATTATTCTCGCCACAGATTCGTTTTGTATAACCAATTAAACTCATATTTCTAATTCGCATATGCCATCCCGCTAAGCGGGATAGCACGGCTTGCCGTTAGGCAATAACATTCGCATGTCCCGCATTTGTAGTTGCGGGTTGCCGAAGGCAAAAACAAAATTCTGCCCGCGTGACCGGGCAGGTTTAATGTTGTATTGATGGCAAAGTTGTTTAGTTTGCTGAAATAAATCCATAATATCCATGTACTATTTGGTTTAATCTTTAAGCCCAGCTATTATATATTTATTAAACCAATCTATAACTTTTTGAGTTCTCATGGCAAATTTCCCGGGAATACCAATCACCCAAGGCTGAGCATTGGTTGATCCTCCGGCAATAAATTGCATGCCAGCCGCAGGATGTGTTCCCCCGCCTTGATAAACAAACCCGGTAGGGGCAGCGAGAAAAGTTGTGCCAAGCTGCCCGGCTGTATCAATCTCAATATATCCCATGCAAGCTGGGCCTAAGACTGACGTTACCAAAGGACAAGAAATAGCGCACGTGACCGGAGAACTTACCGGCGTATCTAAAATACAAGGCTCCTTTACCATTGTTATTTGCCCGCCATCTTGCCAGGGCATGGTAGCTGTCGCTTTAACTACGCTTCTATATTCAAAATAATCAATAATACCCGGGATAATCATCAATATCAAGCTGACAACTATCAAGCTAACTATTGTTCGGATAATTCTCTTTTTAGTAAACATATTTTTATAACTTAAAAAATTTATGTTATACTTTAATTATAGCAAACTTTAGATAAATCGTCACTATACCCTACCTCTAAGAGGTCTAAGACCTCTTAGAGGTAGTTGAGTTGATAATTATTTTAATCATGCGTGATATTATATTTCAATCCAATAGCTATTATCACATCTACAATCGAGGAGTTGATAAACGTAAAATTTTTATAGATGAAAAAGACTACTTTAGATTATTACTAAGTCTTCGTGAATTTAATAACATCAACCCAACGGGTGGACTTTTATTAAGACAAAACACAAACAAACCTCCGAAAGGTCTCAAGGACCTCTTGGAGGTTAAACCTTTAGTCAAAATAATCTGCTATGCATTATTGCCAAATCATTATCATCTATTATTGCAACAAATTAAAGATAGTGGAATTTCAAAATTTATGGAAAAAATTAGTAATAGTTATACTCAATATATTAATCAAAAAAACAACCGTTCTGGTTCGCTTTTTCAAGGCCCGTTTAAAGCGATTCAAATCAAATCAGACGCACAACTGCTCTATATCTCTGCTTATATAAACGGTAATGCGGAAATTCACAAAGTTGCCAAAGCAAAACAATGGTCGTGGAGCAGCTATTAAGATTTCTTGGGATTAAGGAACGGAAATTTATGCGATAAAAGGATTATATTAAATCAGTTTACTGACATAAAAGAATACGAAAACTATGTTAAAACAACAATTGAAGAATCTACTAAGCGCAAGGATGAAAAAAAACAATATTTTTTAGAATAACTATGAAAAATTTCTTAATAACAACTTTCATCCTACTAGCTACTATGCTAATTTTTAACTTTGTCATAGCCGAAGAAAATCTTGGGCAAAAACTGGCAGGTCATATTTTATTGCAGGTTGAATCGCATGGCGAAGCCTGGTATGTTAACCCGACTGACTTTAAAAAATATTATTTAGGTCGCCCAGCTGACGCTTTTGATTTAATGCAAAATTTAGGCATTGGCATAACCAATAATAACTTAAGTAAATTTCCAGTGGGCTTGATGGTCTATGATGACCAGGATGATGATAAAGACGGACTGGCTAACCGATTAGAAAATGCCCTGGGCACTGATCCACAAACTCAAGATTCTGACAATGATGGCTATGATGATAAATCAGAAATTGAGTGCAGCTATAATCCGCTTGGTACTAGTACTCTGCCGATTGATAATAACTTTATACAGCAGCATCTAGGTAAAATTTTCCTGCAAACTGAAAAGAACGGCGAGGCTTGGTATATAAATCCTGCTGATCAAAAACGATACTATTTAAGCCGGCCAGCCGATGCTTTTCTTATTATGAAAACTTTAAGCCTGGGTATTACTAATATTAATATAAACAAAATTATAACCGGAATTATCACTGCCCCGATAAAACCATCTACTCCGTCCTTTCCTTCTACTCTCTCCACTCCTCCCGTCTGCACCAATTGTCAAACTAATAGCGCCAGCCAAGCCATCTCTAACGCCGCCAGCGCCATTCGTTCCGGCAATGTTTCTGAAGCTAAATCTTATTTTACTGCCGATATGGAAAAAGCGGTTGAATATACGATGGACTTTTTAGATTCGGAAGGAAGACTGATGTTGGGCAACATTATGTCGGGGGCAAAATTATCCCAGTCCAGCGCTACTCAGGTAACATATTCCACTGAAATTTATTTTTCCTTAGGCGGCTACAAGGTTCCGGTAAATTTTTATATCCAAAAGCAAGAGGACGAAACCTGGCTGCTAGCAAATCTATAAAATAATCAGAATAAAAAAAACCACTGGCTAAAAACCAATGGTTTTTTATATGTCAAATTAATTTAGCATTCGTTGAATTCGTTTTTATTCGTTTAATTCGTGTATCTATAAAATATTAATAAACAAACTGGCTAAAGCCGCTATGGCAAAAGTCCAATTCAAGCCGAAGTTAAAAACAACAATGGTGGCTAAAACAAGAATTAAAACTTTTCCTAATTGAACAGCCATTTCTTTTATCACCGTATATTCATCAATATAGTGCCCGTGGTCAGCTAAAATTTCATAATTAAGGGTATCAAAGGGAGTGTCTTTAAAAATGGCGGCAAAGCCATGGTAGGCGCCGACGATAAAAATCTGAAAAGAAGTTAAAACAAAAATTTTTATTAGCCATCCGGAAGCATAAAATAAACTGCCCCAATGGATCATCTTTCTTTTATTAAAAATATCCGTATATTTGCCAACCGCTAGCTGTAAAATAACCGTAGCTAAAACAATTAACGATGAAACAGCGCCAACGGAAATATAATTTCCTTTTAAAAGCTGCCAAATAAAAATCGGCCAAATTATAACCGCCACCCCATTTTCCGCTCCATTGGCTAAATTAGCCACTACTAATTTTCTGTTCTTTTTAGAAAAAAACTTTTTAAAAGTCTCTAAATATCCCCAAACAAAAGTTTCCTGCGTGGGAGGCAAGGTCATAAAGGGGATAATAGCAACCAAATAAATTATAATAGCAATGACAAAAACCAAGTTAAAGCCAAAATAACTGATCAATAATCCGGCAATTATTGGCATAATTATAGTTAAAAATGCTCTAACGGCCCAAAGCATGCTTAACTCCTTGCCCCGATTACTGTGGTCTGTAAATTTAGCCAAATCAGTATGAAAAGGATACCAGAACAAAGTACGAAATAATATTATCATCACAACCGCCAATATAATAAAAAGGGGTATATTATAATAAACAAAAAACAGGCAGAGATAATAACCTGCGGAAAAAAATATGCTAATTATTAATGAGCGGCGCAAGCCGATTTTATTTAATAATTGAGCGCCCCAAGGCAGAAGCAAGGCATAGCCTAAATGCCCGGCTATATAATATAAAAAAACCAATTCAATACGCAAGTTAAAAACTTGCAATAAAAAAATCGGTAAAAATAAACTTAAAAGACCCCAGCCGATAAATTGAATCATCCGGCCGGTGAAAAGGGAAACAAAACCAGAATTCAATTTTCCGTTAAAATAATTTAGTTTAAACATATAAACATAATTCTAATAATTCAAACTATTATCTGCCCTGCGGCAGAGACCTCTGGGCATAAATTTTTAAAATTCGCATGTCCCGCATTCGCTATTGCGGGTCGCCGCAGGCGATAACGTTAATTCCCGATGACCACCGCTAATGGTTTTAATTTCACCAATGGTTTGGCCAAATCTCTTTGCGCTCTAATTACTTCGTTAATATTCTTATAAACTTGCGGGGCTTCATCATATTTTCCCTGCCAGCCGGTAAAAACAATCCCTTGAATCTCTTTATCAGCTGCTTGCTTGGAAATCTTTCTATTAGCTTCCCGGCGGCTCATCCGCCTGCCCGCCCCATGAGCACAGCTCATAAAACTTTCCGGATTGCCTAACCCTTCTACGATATAACTGGGCGTGCCCATACTGCCTGGGACAATGCCTAATTGGCCGGCCAGAGCCTGAGTAGCGCCTTTGCGATGCATTATCACGTCTTTACCAAAATGTTTTTCCTGGGAAGCATAATTATGATGAATACTAACGTAAATCTCTCCACTCCCCCTCCTTGCCAAGGAAGGGGGTAGGGGGAGGTCTTGCGGATTATGTTCTTCATTATAATTAATAAATTCACCACCCATTACTTCCTGCCAAACTTTCATCAGGCGTCCCATCATCAAATGCCGGTTAGCTCGGGCAAAATCCAAGCAATAATTCATGGCTTGCCAATACTCTTGGCCTAAATCGGTATCAAGGCTTAAAAAAGCCAACTCATGGTCAGGCAATTTAATATTATTTTCTTCGCAAAAACGTTTAGCTTTCCGGTGATAAACATTAGCCACTTTATAGCCAAAATTTCGCGAACCGCTATGAAGCATTAGCCAAATATTTTTCTCTTGGCTAACTTCTTGTAAAATTTCAATAAAATGATTGCCGCTGCCCAAGGTGCCGATTTGCTTGCAAGCCGAGGCTAACTCCTGCTGAATAATGGGAATATCCGGCGCCCGGTCAAAACCCTCCCAATTCTGCGCTTGCTTATGATGAGTAAAGCCAGTCGGGATAATTTTTCTTAATTTATTTGTTATCTGCTTTAGGGTATACTCGTTTATGGTTTTAACCGTAGTTTTTACTGCCGCCATCCCACAGCCAATATCAACTCCCACCGCATTAGGCACGACCGTGCCGATAGTAGCCAAGACGCCGCCAATCGGCATGCCATAACCGACATGCGCGTCAGGCATGATAGCAATATGGTGAAAAGCGTTTTCTAAATTAGCTAAATTTCTTGCTTGCTTTAAGGCGTCAGGTTCAATTTTGTCCAGCCACAATTTAATCGGTATTTTTTCGTCAGAAATAACTCTCATAATAAAATTATATGATTAAAACCATATAATAATTTTACAATAAAGGAATCTATTTTACCACAATATTTACCAGCTTACCTTTTACAAATATCATCTTCACTATTTTCTTACCCTCTATCCATTTTTTAATTTTTTCGCTTTCTTGCGCTACCTTTTTCGCTTCTTCTTCACTGATGTCGGCGCTGACTTCAATCGTATCGCGTAGCTTGCCGTTAATTTGTACGACTAAATTTATAGTTTCATCTTTGACTAATTTTTCATCATATTCCGGCCACTTTTGTTTAAATATACTCTCCTTACCACCAAGCCTTTCCCATAATTCTTCAGCTAAATAAGGGGCAAAAGGGGCAAGTAATATTAAAAATTTTTCTATTTGCGGAATAGTTAAGTTGGTTTCCTCTATATGTCTTTCGCCTGTTTCTTGCGGTTCTTTTCTAATATAATTCATAAAAATCATTAAAGCTGAAATAGCAGTATTAAACTTTAATTGTTGAATATCGTCACTAACTTTTTTAACTGTTTTATGAAGCACAGAACTTATCCTTTTATCAGGTCCCTCATCTCCACTCTCTTGATATATATCAATATTTTGCTTATCCGCATTAATATCTTCCTCATATGTTTCTTTCCAACTTTCAAAATAATTCCATATTTTGTTTACAAATTTATGCATCCCGGCCATCCCACTGTCCCGCCAATCTCCGCCTTGGCGCATATCACCCAAAAACATTAAATACATCCGGACCGCATCAGCCCCAAATTTATCAATATATTCATCCGGATTAACAATATTGCCTTTGGATTTGCTGATCTTGGCTCCTTCGGCAATCAACAAGCCGTGAGCGCGAAACTGTTTGAATGGCTCTTCTTCCGGTACATAGTCCAGGTCATGCAAAACCATGGTAACAAACCGAGAATAGAGTAAGTGCAGGACGCTGTGCTCTTTGCCGCCAATATACATATTAACCGGCATCCATTTTTTTAGCCGTTCTTTATCTAACGCCTTATCTTTAAAATCAGTACAAAGATAACGCAAATAATACCAGCTGGAATCAACAAACGGATCCGATACATCCGTTTCCCGCTTAGCCGGCCCTCCACACTCAGGACAAGTAGTGTTAACAAACTCTTTAATTTTATTCAAAGGCCCCTTGCCAGACCCGTCCGGTAAAAAGTCATCCATTTCCGGGAGTAGAACTGGCAAATCCTTTTCCGGTACTGGTACCCACCCGCACTTTTCACATTCAATCATCGGAATCGGCGGCCCCCAATATCTCTGTCGGCTAATACACCAATCACGT
>CAZXKB010000085.1:0-11489 GCA_964641285.1 uncultured Gammaproteobacteria bacterium
GTTCTGGTTTGATATTACCGGCTATATATTGCCTTAAAGTAGGTAATAATAATTCAGCAGCCAGCAGAGATAATTTTTTATAAAGAGTATTAGTAGTATCGTCAGAGGAAATTCTTATTGTTTTTTGCGTCAGAATAGGACCAGCATCAAATTTTTTATTCATTTTTATAATTGTTACCCCTGTTTTTTTATCGCCATTTAATATTGCTGCCTGGACACAAGCCGAGCCGCGATATTTAGGTAAAAGTGAACCATGGACATTAAGACAGCCATATTGAGGTATATTTAAAATAGTTTGTGGTATTAACTGGGCATAGGCCATAACAATGATAAGATCAATTTCAGATATTGGAAATTGGAAATTGGAAATTTGCCTTGGTTGCCAAACTGGAATTTTATATTTGTTGGCCCCAGCTTTAATAGGCGAAGGTAAAATAGTTTGTTTACGCCCTACGTTTTTATCAGGCTGGGTAATAACAGCAACTATATCAAATTGTTTATCATTGTTCATGGCAGTCAAAGAAGGGACGCCAAAATCTGAAGTACCAATAAAGATAATTTTTATTTTGCCAATCATAATTAATCTTGCTATATTTATAAGTAATATTTATAATTATAATATGTTAGAGGTTATCAATTTATTGCTTGCTTTTAGTTCGAAAATAGGCTACTTTGGCGTAGCCTTTTTAATGACTATTGAAAGTTCTTTTATCCCTTTTCCGTCAGAAGTAGTAATTATACCAGCGGCTTACCTTTCCCAACAAGGCGAAATGAATATAATTTTCGTGGTTTTAGCTGGAATTTTTGGAAGTTTGCTTGGAGCCACGATAAATTATATTTTAGCTTTTACTTTAGGCCGTAAGGTAGTTTATTCTTTAGCTAATTCTAAATTTGCTAAAATTTTATTGATTAACGAAAAAAAAATTATTAATGCCGAAAAATATTTTTTGAAATACGGTAATATTACTACCTTTGTTGGACGATTAGTCCCGGCCGTTAGGCAATTAATATCAATTCCAGCCGGTTTCTCTAAAATGAATTTTAAAAAATTTATATTCTATACATTTCTCGGCTCAGGAATTTGGACGACAATTTTGGGAATTCTCGGTTATACTTTTGGTGCTAATAAAGCTTTATTAAATAAATATTACGAAGAAATTTCATTATTTTTTATTATTATTTTTATAATTTTTATTTTATTTTTGATATTTAAAAAAAATAAATATAAATAAATTCAATTATATTTCTAATTACAAAGATTTTTTAATATCTTTAGCTTTATCAATAAAGAGAATCCCGTCTAGATGATCAACTTCGTGCTGAATTATTCTGGCTAGCAGACCAAAAGCGGCAATTTTATTTTTTTTGCCATTTTTATCAAGATAGATGCATTGGATTTTTTTATTACGTTTTACCTTGCCAAAAGTATCAGGGATAGAAAGACAGCCTTCTTCTTCCCATTCTTTTTTCCATGATTTTTTTGTAATTTGCGGATTAATCATACAAACCGGCCCATTTTTAGTATTAACTACGATAATTCTGATATTTTTACTAACTTGCGGAGCGGCCAATCCAACCCCATCTTTTTTTATCATAGTTAGAGCCAAGTCTTGGCAAAAATGTTGAAATTCCTTGTTTTTAATACTGTTTAAAGAAATTTCCAAAGATTTTTTACGAAGAATTGGGTTGGGGTTAATAACTATTGGTAGTATATTTGGCATAAATTAAAATTTATATTATAAAGATATATTAGCTTATTTTATATTTTTAATCAATATGAGAATTAATAAAGGCTTGGAAAAATTTAGTGATTTAATTGGTAAAAAACAGATTAAAAAACCACCGGCTTACCAGTGGCAGGATTTAGCTCTAAGAGTAATAGAAGAATTGAATATCCCTAAATTTAAAAGAAATGCTGTTTTTAAGGTCTGTAAAGAAAATACCAAGCCATTTATTGAGAAATGCTTGAATGATACCAAGGAACTTTGCCAAAAAGGAGAAAAATGGAAATACTTTTTTAAGTTAGTAAGTGATAAATAAAAAAGTGGGCGAAAATAGTCACCCACATTACTCCTCTAAAAATATTTATTAATCTCCTAGACCCTTGTATCCGGCAAATATAGTTTTATGCCGATCTATCAATTTTCCATTTTTAATATTTTCTATTAAGCTATTTGCTGCTTTTCTACTACTTCTGCTTGTCATGTCCGACAAAGTTTTTTCCTCACCGCCTGTTCGTTGTAAGATTGAAAAAGCTAATTTCCGCAATACAATAATAATTTCCTCCTTTTTATTATATTTTAAAGTTCATAATCATATAGCCAACCCCGAAAGGAGCTTCATAAGACAGTAATCGCGGTTCGTATTTTATGCCTTCTAAAATGCCCAATAAAATAATAATTGATTTTAAACCGCATTCGCCGGCTTCAGCAATTAATTTATAGTCAAGACTAACAATATCTTGGCTTTTATTTTTTTTAAGCAATTCAATAATTTTATTGTCAAATTTTTTTCCCTTAGGCGAGTATCCAGCTGGAGCGTCTTTAGTTAAACGATGAGACAAATCGCCAGAAGCGATTACAGCAATTTGTTCTTTATTATAGATTAACTCTCGATTTAACAATCGGCCGAATTTAAAATGTGCTTCATTGGTCAAACCGGAATAATATAACGGTATTATTTTAACTTTAGGCAATTTTTGTGTTAATAAATAAAGAGGGACAGTCGCTCCATAGTCAAGATTGACTTCACTTATCATTTGTAGCGGCGCCCTGGTTTCCATTCTTTCTCTAATTTTATGAGCTAACCCAATATCACCAGGCCAGTTTAATTTAGTGGAAAAATCACCAAACTCTTCAAAGTTAGCTGTAAACTGCGGATTTAAATTCATAGTAAAGGCATCTGGTTGAATTAAGCCATGCGGTGAAATAATTAAAATTGTTTCTACTTGTTTATCAACTATTTCTTCAGCTAGTTTTTGATAAGCTTTTTGAGTATCCTCCAAGCGAACTAAATTTTCTTTGCCGATTTGAGGAATTAAAATAGGAGGGTGGGGGACAATGGCAGAGAAAGCTAGGGCCATATTGTTATGATATTTATAATGGAGAATTAAATAAATTAATATTTAGTATAAGATTTTAAAATTTATGAGTCTGGGTTAAGAATATCTTGTATTTCTTCTTCAAGTGTGCTAGTAGCTAAATTTCTGTCTGTACTAGTGGCAGAAGATTGTTCTGTAGTAGTTGATGTTTTTTTGTTCAGGTCAATTTCTTCTAATTTTTCTTCATTATAAATTTCGTTGATCGGCTCTCCTTCTTCATATAATTCTAAAATTTTTAATGGAACATTGATTATATTTTCCCATTTATATCCCAACTCCTCAAATAATTTACCGGAAATTATTGGCCTTCTTTTTTCTTCATCTATAACGTAAACAGCAGGAGAAGCGTCAGATTTAAGCAATTCGCTGTTACCAAATATGGCTGGCTCTACCGTAGTATAACTGGCTAACTTTTCCGGAGATACCGCCGTGACAGATTTATTCTTGTATTTTGTTTTAAGTAGAATTGCGTCCCACAAAGGCGCCTTAGTTCCTTCTGAAACCCAATAAACTCCGCCTGTATTATTATCTTGAAGCAAAGCACCGGTGGGATAAGTAGAGGTGGCGGTAATCGGAGTTCCTTCTTCATAGGCATTAATATCGTCCCAGTCGGCATTGACTATTTCTTCAGGATTAAAGCCGATTTTTCTAAAAGCTTCGGAGCTGGCAAAACCTCGACGTTTATCGTCAACAAGTAAAAAAACAGTCCCGCGCGGTGATCGTATTAATGAATATTGAGGAAATTTAATCGAAGCGCCTGTTAAATATTTATCCAAATCAGTTTTATTTACTTGAATAACTTTATTAATGTCAAATCTGGAAGTTAAAGCGCCTTTAGTGACAAAAGGCCTTTTTTTATTATTTTGAATTAACCATACACCTGGCTCTCCTTTTGCTTGCAACAAAGAACCGTTAGGATAATTACGGGTGAAATAACGCATCCATATTTTATAAAAATTATAATTACCATTATAAACGTGAGGAGTATAGTTATAAAGTGCGGCAGTTGCTTTATTTGCCGGAATAATAGTAGAAGAAGGCCGATTAGTATTAGTTATAGTATAAGCATGGCCGGCTTGGTAAGTATAGTGATGTGGATTTTTCATATAGTCAAAAAATTGTAAGGCGGCAGAATTGACTTGTTTCCCGAATCCTTGCCAGCGCGTATTACAGGCCTGTCCATCGGGGCATCCATATCCCGTAGCCCAGTCAAGCTGGCTATTTCTTGGAGAAGACTCTTCGATTAAGCTCTGCTCTTTTTGCAAAAGGACTAGAAGCAGTTTGGGGTTAATAGCCGCGGGTTCACATTTTAATCTTTTTTCCGCTTCAGTCGGAGTTTCGCTTAAATTAATTCCATCACAATCATAATTATTAAAAGCTGCTTCATAAATAATTTCTGCCGCTGTTTTAAATACACCGTCAGCGTTTTTGCAGCTATAATTAGCTAAAAAGCTATTTTTACTATTTAATAAATTTTGAATATCAGCCAAGGTCATGGAATTTGAATCTAGCATTTCCTCATCACTAAGAATATAATTTGGATTAAAGGTAGCCGCCTGAATAGGTGATGCCAAAAATAGATAAATAAAAAAAGACAATAAAAAAAATAAGATCAAAGACCGACAAGGTTGGTATTTAGAAAATTTATTCATATTTTGTTATATATTCTAATTATTTTTAATATCTATATTATAATATACGTTTAAGTTTTAGACAAATTACAATAGAATCATAAATTATAAAAAAAGCTTAATTCCCAATTTAGAAATTAAGCCGTTTTTATAGTTAATTAATTGATTAAACAATTAATTCTTATCTTACTTTCATCATAATTTTATCTTTCATGCCTAAGTCAACTATAATTTTATCGCCTTCTTTAATTTTTCCTTCTATAATTTCCAAGGCCAGTTCATCTAAAATTACGTTTTGAATAACCCTTTTTAATGGACGGGCGCCAAAAGCTATATCAAAACCTTTTTCTGCCAGCATCTGCTTAACCTTGTTAGCAATTTTAAGTGAAATATCTTTGTTTCTTAAACGTTTTTCTACTTTAGATAATTCCAAATCAACGATTTGTGCCAACGTTTTTTTAGTTAAACTTTTAAAGATAACAATTTCGTCAATCCTATTCAAAAATTCTAATTTAAAATTATCTTTTAAAATTTTATCAATTTTTTCCTTCATTTCATCTTCGCGCATTTGAATAGCTTCTTTCTCATTGTCGCTATTGGCAAAACCAATAGTATATTGTTTAATAACCTCATTGCCTAAATTAGAAGTCATAACTATAATAGTATTTTTGAAGTTAGCTACTCGTCCTTTAGAATCGGTCAATCGTCCGTCATCTAGAATTTGCAGCAGAATATTGAAAACTTCAGGATGGGCTTTTTCGATTTCATCGAACAAAATGACACTATAAGGCCGGCGACGAATTTTTTCCGTTAGCTGGCCGCCTTCTTCGTGACCAACATAACCGGGAGGTGAGCCGATTATTTTAGCCACACTATGCTTTTCCATAAATTCACTCATATCCAATCTAATTAAAGCATTTTCATTATTAAACATAAATTCAGCTAAAGTTTTAGCGAGCTCAGTTTTCCCAACACCAGTTGGTCCAACAAACAAGAAAGACCCTATTGGCTTTTGTTCTTCACTAATACCGGCCCGAGAACGCCTAATAGCATTAGACACAGCTTTAATAGCCTCTTCCTGGCCTTTAACGCGCTTGTTAAATTCTTCTTCGGCTTTAGCTAATTTTTTAATTTCTGACTCAAGCATTTTTGCTACCGGAATACCAGTCCAGCGGGAAACAACCTTAGCTATATCTTCTTCATCAATTTCTTCTTTTAATATCCGCTGGCCTTTTTGCTGGATTTTTATTAATTCTGTTTCCTCGGTTTTTACTTCTTTTTCTAAGTGGGGAATCTTCGCATATCTTATTTCCGCGACCTGAGTTAAGTCATCGCCCTTACGTTCAATTATTTCCGCTTTAGCTTTTAAATCATCAATTTCTTTCTTGGTTTTGCTAATTTTAGAAATAATTTCTTTTTCATTTTGCCAGTGCAATTCTAGCTGATTTGCTTTTTCTTTTAGTTGAGCTAATTTTTTATTAATATTTCTAAGTTTTGTTGAATTTTTATTATTTTTATCTTTTATAATTCCTGCTTTTTCGATTTCTAATCTTTTAATTTCCCTTTTTAATTTATCTAAATCTTCAGGCATAGAGTCAATTTCCATTCTTAAAGCGGACATTGCTTCGTCAATTAGATCAACCGCTTTGTCGGGTAAAAATCGATCAGTAATATAACGAGCTGATAATTTGACTGCGCCAATTATAGCATTGTCCGTAATGCGAACACCATGGTGAACTTCATATTTTTCTTTAATACCGCGTAATATCGCAATAGCATCATCAACGCTCGGTTCAGCTACATAAATAGGTTGGAAGCGGCGTTCTAAGGCTGCATCGCGCTCTATGTATTTTTGATATTCTTTGGTTGTAGTAGCACCAATAGCTCTTAATTCGCCACGAGCTAAAGCCGGCTTAAGCATATTAGAAGCATCAATTGAGCCTTCCGAAGCCCCAGCTCCGACCAGAGTATGCAATTCGTCTATAAAAAGAATAATTTTTCCACCTTGTGTGTTTATTTCTTTCAGTACTGCTTTTAAGCGATCTTCAAATTCTCCCCTAAATTTAGTGCCAGCGACCATAGCCCCCAAATCTAATCCTATTAATTCTCTATTTTTTAGTGTTTCCGGCACATCACCACTAACTATCCTTTGGGCTAACCCTTCGACAATCGCTGTTTTGCCTGTTCCTGCTTCTCCGATTAGAACTGGGTTATTTTTAGTTCGCCTAGACAATACTTGCATTATACGCCTGATTTCATTATCCCGACCGATTACCGGATCTAATTTTTTTTGGCGTGCCTGCTCAGTTAAATTAATAGCGTATTTTTCGAGGACTTTGTATTTATTTTCCGGCTCAGGACTGTCAACTTTTTGCGTGCCGCGCAGTTCAGATAGTATTTTTAATACCTTGTCATACTCCACCCCTAAATTAATTAAAATCGTTTGAGCCGATGATTTAATCCCAATCAAAGCCAAGAGTAGATGTTCAGTTGAGATATATTCATCACCCATTTTATCAGCTTCTTTTTTAGCCCTTTCCAGCACCATCGCTACTTCAGCTGTGCCTTGCACCGTACCCACGGTTGAAGTAATTGAAACTTTAGGAAGTTTTTCAATTTTTTCATAAATTTGTTTTTCCACTAAGCTAGGTACAATTTTTATTTTTTCCAAAATAGGTTTTATTAAACTTTCACTTTGAGAAAGCAAAGCGGCCAAAATATGCAGACCTTCAATTTGTTGCTGTCCATGATCTTGAGCTATAATTTGGGCATTAATAATAGCTTCCTGCGATTTGTTGGTAAATTTATTAAACATGATATTTTAGTGTCGTCCTGGGAAGCGGTAGTGATAAAAAATGATATTGTTTTATTATTAATATCAATACTCCCAAGATGATTGATAATTAATTATATTTTAGCACTCTCAACCTTTGAGTGCTAATTTTAATTTAATACAATTTAGAAATTATGTCAATAGTAGCCTAAAAAAATCAGCCTATTTAACAATATCCAAATTCCGATCACAATGTGAACAACGGCCATTATTGTCAAGCCTTTCAATGTGATAACCCATACGTCTAATAGCAAGTTCGCCGCATTTAGGACAATAAGTATTTTCTTTTTGATCACCAGGCATATTGCCGACATAAACGTATTTTAATCCTGCTTCTTTGCCAATCTCATATGCTTGATAAATAATATCATCGCCGGTAGGTGGCAAATTTTTCAATTTCCAGGATATTTCCGGAGAAAATTTTGAAATATGCCACGGGGTATCGTCATCAAGCTCGGTTACAATATATTCGGTTAATCTTTCCAACATTTCAATATCGTCTGTTAGAGTGGGAATAATCAGGGTAGTAATCTCTAAATGCACTTGTTCTTGCTTAATAATTTTTAAATTTTTTAGTATAGGTTTTAGACGGGCCGAACAATTATCTTTGTAAAAATTATCGTTCATTGACTTAAGGTCAATATTAACAGCGTCAAAATAGGGGAGAATCGCTTTTAAAAATTTTTCACTCATGAAGCCATTTGATACCCAGACATTTTTTATTTTATTTTGCTGAGCAAGCTTCATTATATCTAAAGCATAATCGCCAAAAATCGTAGGCTCATTATAAGTGTAAGCGATCGACTGACAGCTGTTACCCAAGGCATCTTCAATAATTTTTTCCGGAGAGATAAAGTCTAAATTTTTTACTTTATCTTCAATATTTTTACATTGGCTAATATCCCAATTTTGGCAGTTAGCACAGGTAAAATTACAGCCAAGGGTACCTAGGGAATAACTGATTGAGCCTGGCATAAAATGAAAAAATGGCTTTTTTTCAATTGGATCAATATTCAAGGCCGCTGGATAGCCATAGACCAAGGAATAGAGAGCGCCTTTAATATTTTTTCGTGCTCGACAGATACCGGTTTTACCATTATTAATTAAGCAAAAATTGTTACATAATTGGCATTGGACTTGATTATTATTTAAAGTTTTATAAAATTTTGCTTCATTCATAATATATAATTTAGATGTATAAAATTTAACATAGATTATTGCTAAAAGCAAGATTATTAAGTATAATATTTATATGCAAAATATAAGTACTAGGCGCGTTTTTATAGCACTAAATTTACCATCTGGCGTTAGAACTAGGATTATTGAATTATTGAATAATTTAAATCAGAAATATAGAGGAGTTAAATGGGTAAAATCAGAAGGCATTCATTTAACCTTGTATTTTTTAGCTAGTGTAAACGAAACACAATTAGAAAAGGTTAAATTAATTATGCAGTCAATAGAAGGAAAATTCAAAGAATTACAATTTACAACAGCTAAAATTAACGCTTTCCCCAATTTAACTTTGCCACGAGTAATTTTTTTAGATTGCCAGCAGACTAACGGCAATTCTGTTTTGAAATTACAGAAGTTACTAGGTGAAAAGTTAACACAAGCTGGTTTTAAAATTGACGAGCGGCCATGGCGGCCGCATATTACTTTAGGACGGATTAAAGACAGGTTAAATTTGAATTTGGCTTTTTTAAAGTTACCATCAGAAAGTTTCACCTTGGCTAATTTTGAGTTAATGGAATCAATATTAAGGCCTACCGGAGCTGAATATAAAAAGATCTTTAGCTGTAAGTTATGATAAAAATAATAAATATAATGGGAATAAATATTTCCATAATTAAAAGGATTGATGTTCTTAAAACAATTGAACAATATTTAAATATCTATAATCAGCATTTTATAGTTACTCCTAACCCGGAGTTTATTTTAACAGCAAGAGAAGATGAAGAATTTTTTTATATATTAAATAAAGCTGACTTAGCTGTTCCGGACGGTTTTGGTTTAAAGTGCGCCGCCTGGACTATGGGGAAAAATATATATAGATACCCAGGCGCAGATATGGTCAAAGACGTTTTAAAAGTGGCACAAAATAAAAAGTATAAATTAGCGGTTTTAAACTGGTGTAATGGTTTATCAAAAGCTAAAGATATAAAAGCAACGTTAAAAAAATTATATCCTGATTTACAATTTATAGTTGAAGACATTGAGCGGAAATGGACAATACCTGATTATCAAAATTTAAATTTATTTAAACCGCAGATATTACTAGTAACTTTAGGAGCACCATGGCAGGAAAAACTTATTTATCATAAATTACCATCCATGCCTTTTGCAAAATTAGCTATTGGTGTTGGAGGCAGTTTTGATTTTTTAAGTGGTAAAATTAAAAGAGCTCCTAAATTTTTAAGAAATTTAGGCCTGGAATGGCTCTGGCGTCTTTTTAAACAGCCTTGGCGCTGGCAAAGAATTTATAAGGCCGTGGTTGTTTTTCCTTGCAAATTTTTTAAATGGAAGTTTATTAATAAATTTCTTTATAGAAAAAACGTAGTCTGTTTATTGTATAAAAAAGAAAACAGTAGATATAAAATATTATTAGTCAAAAGGGTTTATCAGCATGAGCATTGGCAGCTACCCCAGGGCGGGACTGATAATCAAAGTATTAAAACAGCTGGCGTAAGAGAATTGAGTGAAGAAATAAACTGCAGCAAATTTAAGCCAATAGCAAGTTATAAAAATTTATGGAAATATAATTTTGGCGATAAGTTAAGCAAGTTTGGCCCTAAGGCCAGGTTAGTTTGGGGTTATAAAGGACAAAAACAAGGATTGCTTATAGCTGAATTTTTAGGCCAGGACAAAAACATCGAGATTAACTTTTGGGAACATTCAGATTGGAAATGGGCAGATAGCGCTAATTTAATAGACGAAGTGCATTTAATAAGAAAAGAAGCAACAAAAATATTTTTAGAAAAATTTAATCAAATTATAAAATAATATGAAGCAGAAAATAAAAAAATACCTTTACCTGGTTAATGATGTGTCAAATTTATTATTAAAAAAGGAAAGAGTCCAAGACGAAGAAAATGCGAAAAAATTACGAACTGCTTTAATAATTGTTAGCATTGTTTTAGTTTTGTCATTAGCCGTTAATTTTTATATGTTTTTAAAATAATAAATTTAATTAATAAAATTACAAAAAATGAAAATTAGAACTCGTTTTGCGCCGTCTCCAACCGGTTATTTACATATCGGCAGTTTAAGAACTGTCTTGTTCGCTTATTTAATTGCCAAATCTTTAGATGGTGAATTAATTTTACGTATTGAAGATACTGACCAGAAAAGGGAAGTTAAGGGCGCTATAAATAAATTAATCGAAATATTGGATTGGCTTAAAATCAAATTTGATGAAGGCCCGCATATAGGCGGTAAATCCGGCCCGTATATGCAAAGCCAACGGCTTAAAATTTATCAGCAATACAGCCAACGATTATTGGATTCAGGCCAGGCTTATCGCTGTTTTTGTTTACCGGAAAGACTTAGTAAAATGCGCGCAAGCCAGCAAGAGAAAAAAATGCCGCCTCGTTATGATAGGAAATGCCGAGATTTAGATGAAAAAGAAATTATAAAAAGATTAAAAAATAATGAAAAGTTCGTTATTAGGCAAAAAATGCCACTAAGCGGAGAAATTGTAGTCTTTGATGAACTGCGAGGGGAAATAAAATTTAAAGCCGAGGATCTTGAAGACCATGTTCTAATTAAGTCTAACGGCGTTCCGACTTATCAATTTGCCTGTCCGGTTGATGATCACTTAATGGCTGTCAGCCACGTTGTTAGGGGAGAGGAGTGGATCCCCAGTTTTCCTAAAAATATTTTGCTTTACCAAGCTTTTAATTGGCAAGCGCCGAAATTTATTCAT
>CAZXKB010000086.1:0-7339 GCA_964641285.1 uncultured Gammaproteobacteria bacterium
AGTTGATTTTACTGTCCGTTTCACTAATACCGGCAATATCCATCTTCAGCCCCAGGGAGAAATAAGAATTTATAATTTTTGGGGAAAAGACAAAGGAATAATTACTATTAATCACAATACTGAATTTGGCAATGTTTTACCGCAAAGCATTAGAAAATGGAATTTTTCCTGGGAGGGCAAAAAAAGCTTATTAGAAATGGGCAGACATAAAGCTGTACTGGTTTTAAGTTATGGCGAGAAAGCCCGGGAAACAGTTGATCAAACGATTTATTTTTGGGTAGTTAATTTTAAGCTTTTATTAGCTATTATTAGCACAACCTTGCTATTAATTTTGATTATTATATTCCTTGTTCGTACTTACATCAGGAGATCTATTATTAAAATTCAGGGCGAAGCTGGCATAATAATACCCGAAGAGAAAAGCAGAAAGCAAAAAATTTCTGTTATCCCAAAAGAAAATAACTCAGTTGATTTTCCGACAACTATAAAGCAAAAAACTAAAGTAAAAAAAGGGGCAGTAAAAAAATATAGTTGGTTTTCGTTTAAAAAATATCTTAAATTTATAATTTTTATTTTAGTCCTTGTTTTGGCGGTTTTTATATATTTTCATTATAAAAATTATAATGTTAGCACAATAGACACAAAGACGCCAAGTATTAATAATGAAAAGAACAATAATATTGATACAGGAAAAAATAATAAAGACCTGGAAATTTTTAACAGCCAAGCTGATATTGAACAAGAAATAGAACAAGAAAATTCAGGACAAGAAAAGATATTAATAAGCACTACTTCAAAAGAATTAATTACCGAAGAATCGTTTTTGAAGGATGACTCTGACTACAAAAAAAGTTTAGTAATTAAAGTATTAAATGGAAGCGGGATGACCGGCTTAGCTTCCACTGCATCAGCGATTTTAAGCAAAGAGGGATTTGTAATTCAGGCTATCGGCAATGCGGATAATTATAACTACTATAATACGGTTATAAAATATAAAGAGAGCAAAGAGCAAATAGCCGGATTAATAAGCGAACTTTTTCCAGAGCCAACGGATACACAGGAAGTAGAACAGCAGGAAGAAGATATTATTGTAATCGTGGGTAGTAATTTCGAATAATTTACAAGCTTATGAATCTAATATAAATTTGTTAAAAAGCATAACTCCTAATTAGACTTTTTTTGAATCTATGGGTTCAATAATTAACTTAAGAAGAAAAGGGAAAATAATAAGAAAAAGAGAAATAATTGTTATTATTTTTGCTATAATCTTAACTACAGTGGGCATTAAAGCCAGCGATAATTTTTTTAGTTCTGAGGGCGAAAGTGTAGCCAAAGACGAGGGTCGTTGCCCGGCCGGGATGGTTTATGTACCGTTTAGCAGCGGTGATTTTTGTATAGATAAATACGAAGCTTCGCCTAGCCCTGACTGTTCGCACCAAAATCCATCCAATCAAACAACAAGCAAGATTAATCTTGATCAGCCAGGCTGTTATCCAGTATCCCGCGTTGGCGCAGCACCTTGGCGGAATATTTCCCAAAATCAAGCTGCAGCAGCTTGCGCTAAAGCGGGCAAGAGATTACCAACCAATAAAGAGTGGTTGCAAGCGGCTTTAGGCACACCTGATTTAGCGTCAGGATGGAGTAGTCAAGACTGCCATGTAGCAGAAAACTGGAAAGATCAACCTGGGCTTACTGGCTCGGGGGATAATTGCGTTTCGTCTGCCGGGGTTTTTGATATGATTGGCAATGTTTGGGAATGGGTAGACGGCACTATTTATGACGGTATTTATCAGGAGAAATCATTGCCTAGCCAAGGATATATTAATAGCGTAGATGAGGACGGCTTGCCAAGCCAGACAAATTTTACTATTCCGGATGATAATTATTACCAGGACTTTTTTTGGATAAAAGATAATGGCACTCGTGGTTTCGCTCGAGGAGGATATTGGAATAATAAGTCAGAAGCAGGGCAATACGCGGTTTATTTAGTTTCTCCGCCTTCGTTTGTCGGTATTGGCGTTGGCTTTCGTTGTGTTAAATAGGATTTGAACGCGCCACTACGAATGGCGCCCATGCGAATGTAAATAGGATTTGGACGCGCCACTACGAATGGCGCCCATGCGAATGTAAATAGGATTTGCACGCGCCACTACGAATGGCGCCCATGCAAATGTAAATAGGATTTGAACGCGGAACTACCCCTCTCGTGAGGGAGAGCAGCCTATACGGACGGGAGTAAATAATTATATTTTTAAATGTATGTTAAAGAAAATAATTAAAATTATTCATGCTTTAAGAGTTTTTTTCTTAGCTTTTATCTTAATTTATTTTTTATTGATTATAGGGATCAGCCCGGTTGATGTAGGTAAATTTATTGGCGCAAAATTTGGTTCGGCCGTAGGCATGTCAATTAGTGTTCCTGAAAATCCCTTTAACCGATTAGCTCTACAGCTAAAAGAAAAAGAAGAAAGACTAGAACAAAAAGAGCAAGAATTAAACCAAAAAGAAAGCGAGCTGGATAGCGTTAATAATTTTAGCCAAAATAAGTTAGTGTTTATTTTAATGGCTGGAATAGTAATTTTATTTGTTTTGGTTTTGTTAAATTATTATCTTGACTACAGGAGAAGAAAGAAGGAAAAGAATTCAGAAGCAAAAAGCAATAAGTGATAAGACAATGAAGAAGTTAATTTTAAAAATTTTTAAAGGATTAGCTATTGGCTTAGTAGCATTAGTTTTAGTTACAGTAGGCATTGATGCAGCCGACCATTATGATAATTTTTCCGACTCATTAATCGGTAGGTTACTTTTTAAACAGCCGGCAGGGCTCTGTCCGTCTGATATGGTTTTTATTTCTACTGAAAATAACGGTTTTTGCATTGATAAATATGAAGCGTCACCCGGCAATGAATGTCCTAATCAGGAGGTTGGCAATCAAGAGCAGACCAGAGTAAATCTTAGCGAAGAAAATTGCCAGCCGGTTTCTAAACCTCAAGTAATCCCCTGGAGATTTATTTCTCAATCTCAAGCGGCCAATGCCTGCGCTAAAGCCGGTAAAAGGCTGCCCACAGATGAAGAGTGGTATTTAGCCAGTCTTGGTACGCTTGATTTAGCATACGGCTGGGATAAAGACAGTTGTCATGTTAATAATAATTGGGAGACTCAACCAGGGCTAACTGGGGCTGGCGTAGATTGTATTTCAGCTGCTGGAGCCTATGATATGATTGGCAATGTTTGGGAATGGGTTAAAGGAGAGACAAACGAAGGGTTTTATCAAGATAAAAAATTACCAGACCCCGGATATATTAAGTCAGTTGATATTACGGGGCTACCGATTGAAACAGATATTAATCAAATAGACCCTAATTATAATGGAGACTATTTTTGGATTAAAGACAAAGGAGATCGCGGTATGGCCAGAGGAGGATATTGGAGTAATCAGACGGAAGCAGGAATATATGCTATTTATTTAGTTTATCCACCTTCCTTTGCCGGTACCGGCGTAGGCTTTCGTTGCGTTAAATAGGATTTGAACGCGCCGCTACGAATAGCGCCCATGCGAATAAAAATAGGAGCAGACGCCGATTTACTTGCCTGTGCAAGTAGACAAATGGCGCTCATGCGAATAAAAATTTTAATTATTTATAAAAGGAGATGGTTAATAAATTATTTAAAATTGTATTTTTATTTTTGCTTTTTGGCTTTTTCCTTTTAAATTTTAATTTTAAAAATGCAGGGGCATTGAGCCAGGTTAGTGATAAAATATCAACCTCTTGGCCGGGAATAAATACCAATCATTCTATTAAATTTAAAATTCACGACAATATTCTTCCTGGGGGAAAAATAATTATTACTCCTCCTCCCAATACTTTTAATATTATAAATGGTTTTGATTATACGGATGTTGATTTGGCTACTTCAACAGATGCTAATGGATATTATGTTGATCGGATTTTAGCCGCTACTTCTACCAATCAAGCAGACGGGGTAGAGATTTTTACTACTGGTGCTGGTACCAGTACTTTAGACAATATTACCGTAACTATGAATTCAACCAGCGGGATCGAAGCGGGAGCTTATGTTATGATTGAATTGGGCACTAATGCTACTTATAGTGAGGCTGGCGATAAGCAGATTTTAAATGCCAGCTCTACGGGGGCCTATCGGATAAACATACAAACATTTGATAATACTAATAAATTATTGGAAAGAAGTGATACTTTTATTGTGATGATAGAGCCGGTTTACGCCAATGTCAGTATGCCCAAAGTTAGGTCTAATGGTACTCCGTCCGGAGTACTGGATTATGGCACCATCCAAACTATTATGTCCTTAAATACTAATTATGCCGCAACCTGTCGTTATGACATTGCCTCCAATACTCCTTATGACGAGATGGATTTTGAATTTTCCTATACCGGTAATTTTTATCACTCCATTATGCTTTACGGCTTGGTTAATGGCGGAGTATATAACTATTTCGTACGTTGTTTAGATGAATTTAGCGTTCCTGATACTACGGATTATTTAATTTCATTTATGGTATCATCACAGCCAGGAGAAGAAGGAGAAGAGACTGGTACCCCTGGCGGTGGTGGTCACGGCGGTGGTGGCGGGGGCGGAGTCGGACATGATATAGGCAGGGGCAGAGGGGAATATCTTCCTTATCCACCTCCTCCTGGAGCTCCGGGCGTAGTTCTTACAGGCTGGGCCTATCCTTTAAGCGAAGTATTTATTTTAAAGGATGGTACGGAAGAAGGAATAGCCTTGGCTAATGTGGCGGCTGAATTTGGTGCATTTTTAGCTGATTTAACCCAGGGCATTTATACATTTGGTGTATGGTCTCAAGATTCTGAAGGAAGAAGATCAATTACTTATTCCACTACGTTTTGGATTGATGCTGGTACCCAGACTACTGTTTCAGATATTTTTCTACCTCCCACCATAGAATTAAGCAGAAACTCGGTTTCTGCCGGAGAAATTATAGAGGTCGTCGGTCAAAGTGTGCCTGGCGATACAGTAGAAATTTGGTTTTATCCTCAAAAGGAGGGAGAGCTAGCAGAGACGGAAATAATAAAAAAGACCGGAATTACCAGCGACGTAGGAAAGTGGTCAGTTTTTATCAATACTGGAAATTTGGCCAATGGTACTTATAGAGTAAAAGCTAGAGCCAGTTTAGAGCCAGTAGGCGATAGTGAATTTAGTCAAATTTTGAATTGTGCTATTGGCAGTGCTTTGGGAGAAGGGCTTTGTCCTGGCGGCGATTTAAATAAAGACGGACGGGTAAATTTAACTGATTTTTCCATCCTTTTGTATTATTGGGGCACAGACAATGCTTGCGCTGACCAAAACCAGGATGGAATTGTTAATTTAACAGATTTTAGTATCATGATGTATTATTGGACTGGATAATTTTAATTTTTAGTCTGAGATTTTTAGATTTTGGATTTTTATAATTTTCCACATTAACATTTTGTTGTTTTATTATTATTATGTTATAATTTACTTAAGTAATATTTCATTTATTACTAATTATTATAATAGTATAGATTAATTCTATTTAATATAAAATGTGTGAATATACAATAATAAATCGTAAATTAAAAATATGAGTTTTTTAGACAAATTAAAAGTGAAAGTAGAAGCGGAACAGCCAGTTGAGGAAACAATGCAAAAAGAGGAAAAAAAGGACAAAAAGTCTTCTGGGTTCCTTCAATTAGATGTTGATATAATACAAACTTCTACAGATATTATTATAATTGCTCCTATTCCCGGGGTGGAAGTTAAAAACTTGGATATTAGTATTGAAAACGAAAATGATGTAGTAACTATTCAAGGAAAGAGAGAGATGCCGCAGCTGCTGGCCGAAGAAAAAGGCGAAGATGAGGAAGAGAAATATCTACGCCAAGAATGTCAATGGGGGCCTTTTTACAGGCAGATTATTCTGCCTCAAGAAGTGAATGTCACCGAAGTGGAAGCAAAGTTTAAAAAAGGTATTTTAATTTTAAAATTACCCTTGCTTAGATTGCAAACCAAGGGTAAGAAAAAAATTGTTGTTGAAACTTAGGGCAAATAATTAATTAAATTTAAAATTTTATGAGGAGGATATTTTTATTTTGTTTAATAATTTTATTATTTAGTTTTTGTTTGCCAATACAGACAGATTTAATTTCTTTTTGGTTAAGTCCAGCTCAAGCGGCTGGAGCAACTTTGTTTATATCTCCTAATAGCGGAACTTATACAATTAATAAAAATTTTACGGTTAAAGTAATGGTTGATAGCGGCGGAGGAGTTGGCATTAACGCCGCCGAAGGCGTTATTAATTATGATTCGTCCTATTTAATAGTATCGAGAGTATCAGACTCAAATTCTATTTTTAAATTATGGACTACGGAGCCAACATATTCCAATACTGAAGAAAAAGTTACTTTTGGCGGCGGGGCGCCGGGAGCTTATACTGGTAATGCCGGTACTATTTTTAGCATTACCTTTACAGCTAAAAAGGTTGGCGAGACCCAAGTTTCTTTTTCCTCGGGCATAGTGCTGGCAGCTGACGGAAAAGGGACTAATGTGTTTTCTGGTTTTGGCCAGGCTAAATATACTATAATAGCAGCAGAGGAACAAGAAGCTAAACCCAAAGAGGAAACCAAGGAAAAGGCCAAAGGGATATTGCCTCCAATTCCAGAGGTATCTTCATTAACTCACCCAGACGAGAATACCTGGTATACTGAAAACGAGCCGGAATTTTCCTGGAAAATCCTTTCTGATTTAACTGGTTTGAGCTATGTCATTACCGAGGAAGCAACTACCGACCCAAGTCTTTACCCGGAAAGTATTATTGAAACAAAAAAATTTGAAGAGCAAGAAGACGGTATTTGGTACTTTCATATTAAATATCAAAACAGATATGGCTGGGGTCAGGCAGCACACAAAAAATTTCAGGTTGACGCTACTCCGCCAGAAGCCTTTGTGGTTGTGGTTGACAATGAAGGAGATCCCACTAATCCCACTCCGAAATTAAGATTTAAAACAGAGGATGAAACTTCAGGCATGTCTCATTATCAGATTATTATCGGAGAAGAAATTAAGGCTGTTAGTCTGGAAGATGTAGCCGGCGGATATTATCAGCTGTCGCTTTTATCTCCGGGTGATTATAGTGCAACTGTAGTAGCCATAGACAAAGCGCAAAATTCAGCTTCTTCATCAGCCAGTTTTATCGTTGATCCGCTAAAAGCCCCTATTATTACTAGCATTCCGAAAATTATAGATAAAAAGGATGATTTAATTATTCAAGGCACTTCTTTTTATCCCCAAGTAACTGTTAGAATTTATATCAAGAATG
>CAZXKB010000087.1:0-1720 GCA_964641285.1 uncultured Gammaproteobacteria bacterium
ATTGAAGCCAGGGTTTATGAGCAGGAACTGGAAAAATTAAGCAGGGATTTAGAAATTTATTGCCAGCCTTGCCCCCTCTTAGTCCCTTTAGTGGAAGAAGGATGGATAAAAAGAGTAGAGACTAAAATGATTTTAAAAAAGTATTTAAAGCCGCTTAAAGATAAAAAGATCAATATTTTAATTTTAGGTTGCACTCATTATCCCCTATTGCTGACGGACATCAAAAGAATTATTGGCAAAAGCACGATGGTGATTAATATTCCCGTAGCAGTAGCGCAGAAATTAAAAGATTACTTAGCTCACCATTCGGAGATAGAAAAGAAAATAAAAAAACAGCAACAAAGGCTGTTTTATACTACTGATGAGCCAGCTAAATTTAAAAGTTTAGGCGCTAAATATTTAGGCCAGCCAATAATTAATGTGAAGAAGGTGGAATTTTAAAAACTAGAGAAAATAAAAAATCCGTTTAAAGCGGGTTTTTAAATAGGAAAGAATTAAAATTTTCTTTTTTTACCGACAATTATATTTATTTTTTCCTTAGCGATTGAGATATCCGCGGGCGTAGGGATTTTTACTGAATTATCTATAACTAAAGACTCTTTTTTATTTATAATCCTCAGCTTTTTAAAGGAAAAAATACTTGATTCGGTTTTTTTAGAGCTAATGGGCAGGAATTTTTTTAAGCCTTTTGCTTTAATAAAAAGCTCTAATATTCCATCTTTGGCATCAGGCCTTATGTTGGCCGGTAAATCATCGGTAATAGGCAGGTTTATAACTCCAATTTTTCCTGAGCCCATAATTTCAATAGAATAATTTTTATCAATTTCTACGGTAGTCCCCTGGCTGGCAATGGTTGCCTGAGAGAGAAAATAATAATTATTGGCCAGTCCTAAGTCTAATTTTTGTATACGTCTGGCTGATAAAATATTACCCGCTTCTTCATCTAAATCAATGCCAAGATATCCGGCTATATCATTGTTGGCTTTACCAATTGGAATAAAACCCAAGGGGGTTGTTTTATTTAAAGTATAGCCAGTCGTTAATTTAGCCATGGCATTAACCACCTGGTTAAGTAAAAAATTATTTCCAACCGCAATAATGGTTTTAGCCCCTTTTTTAATTTCGTTTTCTACCGCATCATAAACGGAGTTCATTAAGCCGAGTCTGATGATTTTCCCATTTAGACCTAAGTCAGTAATCCTTGTTTCGACCCGAGCCATGGTTGATTTATATTTTTTTTGATTGACAAAAGAATCGTATAGATAAATATGCATAAATTTTTAAAAAGTGGTTCTGTTAATACTTTTGGCTATTTCTGCAAAATTTTATTTATCATTTTTTTAGCGATTAGTTATAATGTAATTTTAAAGCATTTATTAGATTAATGCTAATTAAAAATGATTTATCTGGATTTTTATTATTTATTTTTTTCTACATTAGTCTTATCAATATTAGCCATAGTACATTTGCCGTTTAAAATAGCTCCTTTGGCGATAGAGATTAAAGAGGCTTCTATATCACCGGAAATTTTAGCTGTCGGCAGAATTTCTAAATAACCTTTAATTAGAATATTGCCATTAACCTCTCCTCCTACTTTGGCTTCTTTAGCTTCAACATTAGCTGTGATTTTAGCTTTATTGCCTATCAGGAGGTCGTGGCTGGTTTTAACACTACCTTCCACAATCCCTTCAATAATTATATTGCCTTGACCATGAAAGTT
>CAZXKB010000088.1:0-2516 GCA_964641285.1 uncultured Gammaproteobacteria bacterium
ACGGGATTTAGAATTAACAGCTATAAATAAAGAGCTGGACAAAAAAGTCAAGGACTTAAAAAGATCGGAAAAGTCAATGTTTAAAGCTTTTGCCGATCTAAAAGAAGCCAGGGAAAAATCAGAAAAAGAGAGCCATAAAACAGCTGCTATTATCGCTAATTTTATTGACCCGATTATAGTGATAGATAAAGAAAGCAATCTTAGCCTATTCAACCCGGCAGCTAAGAATATTTTTGGCTTGATTGATTCAGATTTAGGTGAAAAAATTTCCAGTGATAATAATTATTCAATGAATAATTTAAAAAAAATTATTAAAAAAGGTTTTAAAATTAAAACCAGCAAAGAATTAAAATCCCATAATCCTAACGAAGAAGAAGTTATTATTAATTATAGCGGGCAAGATTTAACCTATAAAGTCATAACCGAAAAAGTACTTGATAACAAAAACGAATATTTAGGCACGATGAAGGTATTTTATAATCTGACCAGGGAAAAAATGATTGACAAGCTAAAATCCGATTTTATTTCCATTGCCGCCCATCAATTAAGAACCCCTTTGTCAGCTATAAAATGGGTAATTAAAATGGTGCTTGACGGGGATAGCGGCCCTTTAAACGAAGACCAACAGCAATTATTATTCAAGGGCTACCAAAGCAATGAGAGAATAATTAATTTAGTCAATGACATGTTAAATGTTTCCCGTATTGAAGAAGGACGTTTTGGTTATTCCTTTAGCGATTGTAATTTTACCGAGGTGTTAAATATTGTGGTAGAGAGTTTAGATAATTTAATCAAAGATAAGAACATTAAGTTTTCCCTAAATAAACCCAAGAAAATACCAAAAGTTTATTTGGATAAGCAGAAGATGATATTGGTTTTACAAAATTTATTAGAAAATGCGGTAAAATACACTCCAGAATACGGTAAAATAGAAATAACCGTAGAATTTAGCAAGCAATTTTTAAAATTTAAAATAAAGGATAACGGAGTTGGTATTCCGGAAAAAGATCAAGAAAAATTATTTTCTAAATTTTTTCGAGCGGACAATGTGGTTCGAATGCAGACCGAAGGCTCTGGTTTAGGGCTTTTTATTGTAAAGAATATTATAAAAAGACATGGGGGCGATTTAACTTTTCAAAGTAAAGAAGGTAAGGGTACAGAGTTTGTTTTTACCCTGCCTATTAAATAGGTTATCAATGAAATAATATGAAAAAAAACGAGTTAAAAAAGGTAGCAGATAATTTAATGAAAATTAGAGGGAAAATTAGAGGAGAAGCTGTTCTTAATAGATATGAATATATTCGTACTAAAAAAGGCGACAAGGGGGTTCAGGCGGTTGAAAGGCGTTTAAGGGAGTTAGGGTATCCATTGGATTTTAAAAAATTGCAATCATTAGGCTGGTTTCCCGAAGGTAATAGCGTTTTAATTATTTTAGCGGCCCAGGAGATCTTTGAGTGGAACGATAATGATATATTTGAGATGGGGAAAAATGCTCCTACAATTTCTTTTATGGTTAAATTATTAATGAAATATTTTGTCTCATTAGAAAAAACATTTAATGCTACGCCTGAAAATTGGGAAAAACACCATAATATTGGCTCCATTGAATTAGTGAAAATCGATGAAGATAAAAAAGAATTAATTTTTCGCCTGTTAGACTATAAGATACATCCCGTAGTGTGTATATATCTAAAAGGGTATTTTTTACAGTTTGCTAAGTTAGTAATTAAAGGCGAAGAAGTTAATATTGAAGAAACAAAGTGTATGTTTAAAGGTGACCCATACCATGAATTTAAAATAACTTGGAAATAAAATAAATATATGTTTAATTTACAATCAATAGATTTAAAAAATGAAATTAAAAAATTACAAAAGCATGATCCCGGTGAAGAAAGAGGGGTAGATATTAAATTTTTAGTTAAATATGTAAAGCAGAAGAAAGGAAAGCAAGGTTTTCAAAAAGTAAAAGCTGAATTGGAAAGATGCGGCTATAAATTGCCTGATATTGCTAAAATAGATGAAATAGAGTGGATACCTTCCAGTATGCCTACCATATTTATGTTGGCCAGTGCTAAAATTTTTAATTGGGGAGAAAAAGAGATTATTGAATGGGGCAAAAATATATTTACTATGCATTTTGTAATTAAATTTTTTATGAGATATTTTATTTCTTTAGAAAAAACAGTAAATAAAATGTCCAATGATTGGAGGAAAATTTACAACTTTGGTGAAGTTGATATTATAAAATGCGATAATAAAGAGAAAATAATTATAGCCAGATTAAAAAATTTCAAAAAGCATCAGATTACTTGCTTTTATTTATTAGGTGCTTTTACGAGAATGGTAGAAGTTTCTACCGGCGTCCAAAATGTTAAAGCCGAGGAAACAAAATGCGAATTTAGGGGCGATCCCTATCATGAGTTTGTTTTTAAATGGTAATAAAAATTTTTAAATTATTATAAAAATACATGTTAGATTTACAATCAATGGATTTAAAAAATGAAATTAAAAAATTA
>CAZXKB010000089.1:0-6585 GCA_964641285.1 uncultured Gammaproteobacteria bacterium
CCTTTAAGAAAAGAGTAAAACAAATCGAAACTCGACTTGATATACTCCTTGAAACTCGACTGGACAATGAAATAGACAAAAGTGAATATGCCCTTAAGAAAGAGGTGTTACTCAAAGAAAAGCAGGATAATCAAGAGAATATCAAGGCTATCAGGCAGGATGGCAATAATTGGCTCGAACCCTTGAGGAATTTTATTTTATCCCTAGAAAAAGCCAAAAAGACCGCCCTCTCAGGCGATCTTCTAAAGTATAAGATATTTCTAAAAAATATCGGCTCGAACTTTATTTTGAAAGGTAAAAAATTTGAATATTACCTTAATTTGGGATGGCGTAGCGTAGCGCGAAGCGCCAGCTTTCCTTCTTCGCACGGGATGAGGGAATCGAACCCCCGACCTCGGTTTTGGAGACCGATGTTATACCACTTAACCAATCCCGCTTTATATTATAATTATGTTTTTCGTTTTGCCTGCCCACCGAAGCGTTAGCGAAGGTGGAGAAACCCCTGTACTGCCGCTATACTAATCCCGCTTACACTCCGTTTTGCAAAGTTCACAGTAACAAACCTGCAAATTCCGCAAAACGATTTATAAAATTTTAATCTAATTTTTCCAAAATATCCGGATGCTTATCTAAAATATAATCAAATCGGTCAAGGCTTTCGCCCGTGGCCTCGTTAAACAAGGGCGTGCCGCCGGTATACATCGTATCCATGGCGTCGCCATACCGATTTAGACTATTGTCCTTTAGCCACTGATCAATTTTTTCTTTAAGTTCTTGAGTTAAATTATCAGCCGTTACCGGCGGTAATTGCTCCTCTTCTTTGTTAATATCTTCTTTCTCTTGGCGCAACTTTTCCATTAATTCCCCGGCTTGATAATCCAACCATCTCATTTTACCGCGAAAATCCTTAAATTCACAACCGGCCAATAAAATTAATAATAATATTAACAAAATTGCTATCTGATTAGCTTTATATGTCCTAAGCATATATTTAAAATTTAATCATCTAGCTATTCAGAATCATGGAATTGAATTTCTTTTTTTGGTTTTATTATATATTAAATATGCTTTTGCAATATTATTAAGAATTCATTTGTTCCAGTCTTTTCTTTTGTCTTTTTTAGCCGCTCTATAAGAGAATGCTTTTGCGTACCTTTTTCTAAGCTTATTCATATTCTCTTCCATAACATCCTTTATATCCCAATTAAAAAAATTACAAATCATGGCTATATACCATAAAGTGTCGCCTAAATTTTCCTTAATGCCGTCTTTTTGATTATCATGATGACTAATTGTTTTTTTAATACAACCAGCCACATCCCCGGCCTCTCCGGAGATTCCCAGTCCCCAAGTCATTATTTCTTTTTCTTTATCGCGAAATTTTTTTGCAGTTCTTTTACAAAATTTTTGATATTCGCTTAAATTCATATCTACTTTGTTTCTTTGTGAAGCGTATGTTTTTTGCACCATTTGCAGTATTTTTTCAACTGCAGTCTGTCTTTAATGGTTTTTTTATTCTTGCGAGAATAATAATTTATCCTTTTGCACTCGGTGCATTCTAGTTTTATCATGTTCTCTTGCGGCATAATTTTTTCGGAGTTAATTATTTTTAAATAAAAAAATAGAGCGGATGTTCTCTATATTTCCTGCGATAATATTACTATAATTTTACCAAAAAGTCAACAATTAATCTTTTACGATATATTGCTTCGGACAAAAACAAATAAATTTATTAACTAAAATCAGCTTGCCATAAACCGTGCAAATTGCAATATTCCCGAGCCTTAACCTTTTCGGCTTTTATACAAAATTCCACCTCCGCTTTATGTCCGGGCTTTAAAGCTTTTCTGTAAACTCTATTGTTGGCAATTAATTCAATCCACTCAATATAATGAGAGTCTTCCATGGGATGAAACAAGGAACCCACTTTAACTTTATAGCCATTATCAGTTTTCTTAATTACCGGTACATGCTTCTCTTGAACAGCGTCAACCGTATTTTCTTTTTGTAAAACCATGGGCTGACCGCAACAAACCAAATCCCCGATCCCGGCATGCACTGATTCGACAATATTACCGCAAACATTGCATTTATAAATTTGCTTTACTTCAGTCATAACTTCTCGCTTTAATAACAAATTTAAAAATTTTCTACAATTATTTATAATTTTTATTACAGCTGTAAATTTTTATTTAATTTAATAATTTTTTTAAACAAATCATCTGCCCAATTCTTCATCCACTTCCTTTTTGCCTGCCTCTAATTCATTTACTTGCTCTTTGTCAGCTTCTAAAAGCAAGGTCTGAAATTCGCCCACATGAGTCTTTTCCTCTTTGGCAATGTCAAGCAGTATCTTTTTTAGATTGTCGCTTTTGGCCATAGCGGCCATTTGTTCGTATAAATTAATCGCATCCAGTTCGGCAATAATGCCGGCCCTTAAAATCTCTTGATCAATATTTTCGGAAGAAATTTTGTTTAAATCAATTGGTATTTGTGATAACATGCTTTTTAATTATAAATTTATAAATATATTAATATTCCTCGCATTTAACCTGAAAATAGCTTTGGAGATGATCACAAGACGGACATTTTAATGGCGCTTCTTTGCCAAAATGAACGTAGCCGCATTCCCGGCATACCCACCATACTTCTCTTACTTTTTCAAAAACAGTCCCGACTTCTACTTCCTCTAATAATTTTTTATATCTTTCTTCATGGTGCTTTTCGGCCTTGGCGATAGAACGCAATCTGACGGCAATTTCGGTTAATCCTTCCTTTTCCGCTTCATCGGCAAATTCAGGATACATGCTGGTATGCTCATAATTTTCTCCGGTAATAGCGGCTTTTAAATTATCTATTGTGCTGCCTAAATTAGTGGGCATACCGGCTTCAACCTTAATTTCATTAAAATTTCCATCGCTATTCTCTTTTAAATCATTAATCATGCGCATAGCCCATTTGGCGTGTTCCTTTTCCTGCTCTGCGGTTTCCAGAAAAACAGCGGCAATTTGCTCATAGCCTTCATTTTTAGCTGCTTTGGCATAATAGGTATAGCGATTTCTGGCCTGAGACTCGCCAATAAATGCTTTAGCTAAATTATTTATGGTTTTTTTCATAATTTTAAATTACTAATTATTAAATTATTCTTGGTCTAATTTAATTGTATTAAATATTTATTAAAAAAAGATTAAAATAAATGTAATTCATTATTCCCTCCCCTTGGTAAGGGGAGGGTGCAGGGTGGGGTTATTATGCCTGCCTAACCTCCCCCGACACCCCCCTCCTTGTTAAGGAGGGGGACGAAATTTAATGCAGGATGGGATCTATTTCTGACATTGAGGACAATACCTGGTTCCGCGTCCGGCAATCTTTGTTTTAGTAATAATTTCCTGCCTGCATTTTGGGCATTTTCCCCCTTCTTTTTGATATACTTTTAAAAATTTTATAAAATCGCCCTTACGACCACTAGCGTCCACATAGTCATTAAAAGTAGTGCCGCGGTATTTAATGGCTTTTGTAAGTATTCGCTTAGTTACCTTAACGATTTTTTCGATTTCACTTTTATTTAAGGTCTTTGCATTTCGATTAGGTCTAATACCGGCGGCAAATAATATCTCGTCAGTATAAATATTGCCAAGACCGGCGATTAAGTCCTGATTCAATAACACTGCTTTAACGGGTGCTAACCGGCTTTTTATTATTTTATATAAATATGCTGAATTAAACTTATTCGTCATTGGTTCTACTCCGTATTTTTTCAAAACCCCTTTTAACTCCTGTTCATTAACCAGCTGTATATAGCCAAAAGTCCGTAAATCATTAAAAAACAGCTGGGAACCATCATTAAACTTTAAAATTATCCGGGTGTATTTATTAGGTAGGCCATTTTCGATTTTAGGTTCACTATGTCCGCCGGCAACAATGCTTTTACCCTGGCAAAAAATAAGTTGGCCAGTCATTTTAAGATGAATTAATAAAAATTTCTTGCCTTTAGCTAAAATAAAAATAAGCAGCTTTCCTGCTCTTTCTATGTCTTTAAAACTATCTCCATACAAAACAGGCTCTAACTCCTTGATCCTGCCTCTTACCATTCTTGGTAAATTAACTTTAATATTAGCGATTTTTTTGCCTATAATCTTTTTCTTTAAATCATTTCTAATTGTTTCTACTTCCGGCAATTCCGGCATATGATTATTATATTTAATAATGCTTATTCTAACTTTGTTTCTTTTCTTCTTTTTCTGATGATAGAGATAAAATACCGCCAATGCCAGCCAATATGAAAAATAGCAATAATCATCATGGCAATTCCCGTTTCTACGTGACAATATAACAAATTAAACGATTGGACAATCTTTAAATTATAATTAATATTTATTACCAAAACCAAGCCGGTAATTCCAGATATTAAAAAACTCACAAATAATAAAACATTCCATATCTTCCTATGGGTTACCAAACTTATAATTTTTCGTTTTGCCATTATTAAACTAATAAAATAAAAAAAGCTTATAACTATTAAGACGGAAAAAAATCTATAACCAGGGTTCTTGTTTTTTGCTTGATTGCCGGCTTGCTCGATATTATTACCAGCTAAAACCTGATCTCTTTCATTCGGCGCTGGTTGAGAATGGTCGCAATAACCGTCCTGATCCGTATCAACAAACCGCCAGCAACTACCCGGAGCCGGATTATTAACCAAACCATAAGGACAATCATCCCAGGCTAAAGCGGTAATAGGGATAAAAAAAATAATCAGTAAAATAAATATTATTTTTCTCATAAATTTAACGATATAGTGTTATTATTATACAATGTCAATTCTAAATACGTCAATTTAAAAAAGCTCCACTATTAAAAACTGAAATAGTAAAGAGCCTTATCTCTCTTGCAAAAAATAATTAATAAATCCGTATCTACACTTCTATCCTGGAAAACAAATAACTGCCGATTAAGAGAACAATAAAGGTAATAGCGGCTAATATGGAAAAATCGGTCAAGAAAGAAAACTGGGCGCCATTAATAAGCGCGCTCCGTAAACCGTCCACGCCATATGAAAGCGGATTTATTCTGGCTATAATATTAATCGCCTGTGGTAAATTGTCCAAAGGAAATAAGGCTCCGGATAGAAAAAATGTGGGCATAACCAAAAAACTCATTATCAGCTGAAACCCCTGCATATCTTCCAAAACGGAGGCGATGGCGGTGCCCAGGGCGGTAAAAAATAAAGCAATTAAAAACATAAACAACAAAGCCACTGGTATTAGTTCAAGGTTAGTCGGCCTAAAACCGATTATAGTTGATATAATTAAAACAATAACCCCCTGCAAGATCGCTACGGTAGCTCCGCCTAAAGTGCGGCCGATCATAATATTTAATCGGGAAACCGGCGCCACCAGGGTTTCTTTCAGAAAGCCGAATTTTTTATCCCAAATAATTTCCATACCAGAAAAAATTGCCGTAAAAAGGATGCTCATAGCAATAACGCCCGGGGCTAAAAACTGAATATAATCACCGCCCCCAGCTCTCATATAAATCGGCCCGAAACCAAAACCGAGAGCCACTAAAAATAGCAGGGGCTGGCCCAAAGAACCCACAATTCTTGCTTTTGACCTTAAATAGCGCTTTATTTGCCTTAGCCAAAGTATATAAATCGTACTCATAATTTTATAAAATCTAGTATTGCCAAATAAAATGAAACTTTTTGGATTTACCTGCGCCAGGTCCGACGGCGCATTCTCATCCGGTCAAGACCGGTGGCCTGTTCGGTACGAATATGCTTGCCGGTAATCTCTAAATAAGCATCTTCTAGGGTTGGCTTCCCTGTTTGGCTTTTTAAATCTTCGGCCGTACCCTCCTTGATTATTCTTCCCTGGTCAATAATGGCGATCCTGTCTGCCACCCTTTCCGCTTCATCCATATAATGAGTAGTTAAAAAAACCGTTACTCTCTCTTTTTTATTTAAATCCTTAATATGGGCCCAGATATGATTTCTCGTCTGCGGATCAAGCCCTAAAGTAGGTTCGTCAAGAAATAGAATTTTGGGAGTATGGATAAGGCCTCGAGCGATTTCTAAACGCCGTTTCATGCCGCCGGAAAATTTCTTTACCAGCTCATCTTTTCTCTCCCACAATTCCACGATTTTAAGCAAACGCTCAATCCTTTTATGCCTTTCCCTACGCAGCAGTTTATAAAGCACGCCGTGAAATTCCATATTTTCCCAAGCAGTTAATTCATCATCCAGGCTCGGATCTTGAAAAACAATACCGAATGAACAGCGGACTTGATATTGTTTTTTAAAGGGGCTAAAGCCGTTAACCTGAATCTCACCACTGGTTGGTTTTAAAAGGGTGGTAAGCATTTTAATGGTAGTGGTTTTGCCAGCGCCGTTTGGGCCTAAAAAAGCAAAAATTTCGCCCTTTTTAACGTTAAAGGTGATATTATCAACTGCTTTAAAATTATTGAATTTTTTAGTTAAATTTTTGACTTCTATAATATTGTCTTCTTTTTGTTCCATATAATATATATCATAGCAAAAATAAAAATAGTTGAAAATAAACTAGCTCAAGCTTTAAGGCCTGAACT
>CAZXKB010000090.1:0-1504 GCA_964641285.1 uncultured Gammaproteobacteria bacterium
TGTCCAAGATGTAGATTTTGATTTATTTTGGGAAGTTTGGGATACTTTAGAGGAATATTATGTAGACAGAGATAAACTTAACGAAAAGAAAATGTTTTATGGCGCTTTGCGCGGTTTAGTATCATCAATAGGTGATCCTTATACCGTATTTATGGATCCTAAAATTGCTCAGGATTTTTCCGATGATTTAGCCGGCACTTTTGAAGGTATTGGCGCTGAAATCGGCGTTAAGAATGATATTTTAACAATTATTGCTCCTTTGCCTGATATGCCGGCGGAAAAGGCCGGGCTTAAGGCCGGAGATAAGGTGTACGCGATTAGCGGAGAATCAACTCTCGGCCTTAGCGTTGACGAGGCCGTTAGCAGGATACGGGGGCCCAAAGATACGGAAGTTATTTTATCAATTGCCCGCAATAGCCTAGATGAATTATTGGATATTGCTATTACGAGAGGGACAATTGTAGTTAAAAGTATTAGGACAAATTTCAGAGAAGATGATAATATTTTTATTGTTAAAATAACAAATTTTAATAATGATACAGAAAGTTTATTTAATAAAGCAGTTAAGGAGATAATAAAAGTCGATCCAAAAGGCGTGGTTCTTGATCTTCGCAATAATCCGGGAGGTTATCTGGATACAGCTATTGAAATAGCTAGTGAATGGGCGGATGACGGAGTAATTGTTACGGAAAAATATAGTGAAGATAAAAAGATTGAGCATTTAGCTAGGGGGCGAGCTCGTTTAAAAGGTCGCCCAACCGTAGTTTTAGTCAGTCAAGGTAGCGCTTCCGCATCGGAGATTGTGGCCGGCGCTTTACAGGATTACGATCAGGCAATTATTATTGGCAAAAAAACTTTTGGCAAAGGCTCGGTCCAGACGCTGACTAATTTGGAGGATGGCTCTTCAATTAAAATTACCGTGGCTAAATGGCTGACACCCAGCGGCCGCAGTATTAATGACGAGGGGATAGAACCTGACGAAGAAGTTGATTTAACATTGGAAGATTATAATAAAAACAGAGATCCACAACTGGATAGAGCTATAGAAATATTGCAATCTCCAGACTTTAAAATAGTACAAGAAGAAATTAAAAAAGACGAAGGAGAAAATGACAAAGAATTAGAATAAAATAATTAAATAATTTTATGCCAGAAGAAAATATAACAATTGAAGGAGAGAAAGTGGGGATTATTAGTCATTATTTCGGCCAAATTAATGTGGCGGTAGTTGATCTGAGCGGGGAGTTGAAAGTAGGAGACAGTATTAGAGTAAAGGGCGCAACTACTGATTTTGAAATGGAAGTAGACTCCATGCAAATTGATAAGCAGTCGGTTAATGAAGCTAGCAGTGGACAGTCTATCGGACTCAAGATTGGCGAAAAGGTTAGGGTAGGAGATGAGGTATATAAAATTTAATTAATACAGAGAATTTTTCTGATTGAATTAGAAATGTTAAATGTAGCGTGAAAAGCAGCAATGAAAAATGTAAAATTTTAATCTTGAA
>CAZXKB010000091.1:0-7778 GCA_964641285.1 uncultured Gammaproteobacteria bacterium
GCCGAAACATCCACGGTTTCATCCGGGTAAGGCTCATTAGTGGCCTCCACTATTTCAATATCGTTGCCAGGACCGTTAATAATATAATTGTCAAATTCTAAAGTGATAGTACCGCCAAAGCCTAAACTGAAAAAATGGGTAGAAACAGTATCGTTTTCAGCCTGGCCTAAAGCCGCGTTCGGGTTGCTGCGAGCCGGGTCAACCGGGCTACCATCTTTTCTTGCGCCCTGGGAAGAAGTTACCACGCTGTCCGCCCATTCCTCGCCGGCCTGACAGTCAATAAATTGTAGCAGGTTTATGGTCCAGTCTGGCAATCCATAATCACCTCCGTTCATTTCCCCGTCCTGATTCCCGTCAAAAAATTTAGTCCCGCAAATAGATGTAGTCGGTTCTTCTACGTCAATAGCGATATCACAGCCATATTCGCCGTTAGTATCCACCACTCCGCCGTTATGGTCTTGGGCGACAGAACCGAAAATAGCCGGCACAGAAAAATAGATAGTCCAGGTATCGGTCATATCGTCCGGCCCGACAAAGGCGTCGTCTTCAATATCGCCTTCATCTTCTAGGCTAACTTTAGTTAAATAAGGACATAAATCCCGATAATAGCCGGGCATAGCCGGATCGCCGCCGTTCGGATAGTCAGGGTGATCCGTGGGCAGGGGTTTTCGCTTTTGAATTATCTTATAATTAACCCCGTCGCTATCTTCGGCATAATTAACGATAAAACTGCCTTCTAAATTCTCGCCCGGGAATACTGTCCCGTAATCCAAATGATGGATTGATACGGTTACGGGAATAACTTGCGCCGAAACCTGGGTTAAACTGATTTGCAGGTGGACCAAAAGCATACTTAAACTAACGCCTATTACCAATAGGGTCATTGCTTTGCTGGATTTTCTAAATATTTTAAACATATCTTATTCGCTTGTTGACTCATTATTATCCGGTTCTGGTTCTGGCTCATCTGCTGGCTCATTTGCTGGTTCGTCTTCATCCGCCGACTCCTGGTCATCTGCCGGCTCGGGCTCATCCGCAGATTCATCTATAGGCTCGCTAGCAGATACATCTTCGCTTTCATCGGTCTCCTCATCCGTATTATTATCTAAATCATTATTATTTTCGATATTATTTTGCTCATCTTCTTCTGTCTTGTCCGTAGTACTGGCTTGTGTTTCCTCTTCTTCGGTTTTAATAACATTATCATCCGTAGTACTGGCTGATGTTTCGTCTGTATTATCATTAGCCGTTTCATCAGTGGTACTGGCTTGATCTTCTTCTTCATTAGGTAATATTTCATCAGTAGTGCTGGCTGTATTATCTGCTCCATCTTCTGCCGGCTCTTCACTGCTTGAACCGCCTGTATTTTGAGTCTGATTATCAGTAGTAGCATCGCTTGTCTCTCCGGCTTCATCTAACGAACTGCCGGTCGTATCCTGGCCGCTTCCTGATTCTAAACCAGCTAAATAAGCCAATTCTTCTTCGGTTAATAAATCATAATCAATGGGCGGGCAGAAATCCTCTGATTCATCCTGGTCTTGGGCCATAAAATTCTCCGGGCCGGTAGCTATTACTTTAATCCGAGCCTGGTCTGAAGGTACATAATAACCGTTAATATGCAAAGGTACCCGCCAGTCATAAACGCCGTCATTGTCCGTATCATCGGCAATCTGCGCCCAGGTACTGCCGCTGTCGGCTGAATAATATAAATCTATGCTTAGTTCGCTGTCTTCGCCGTTAGGATTAGCCGCAATCCAGGTAATATCATAATGATGGCCAACCCACCAAATTTCTCCGCCCACCGGATAAGTAAGCTCTACCTCGGGCGGTCCTAAATCCTGCCAGTCAGCGGCCGTATCCGTATCATGACCAGTAGGCACACGGGCCAGCATATGGCCTTGAGCCACGGCCGGACAGGACGGGTCAAAAGCAAAGGTATCGCCGCCATAACTCATCATATCAACGATAGAAGTATCCGGCGTCATTAAAATTACCCGGTCACCACTATTGCCCAAACCATTGCCAATATTTTCGTTTAAAACAATCTTTACGACCTCGTCCGGAATCTGCCAATAATCCCAGGTCGTGGCCTGACCGGTAATAACAGCAAACCCATGGGCCGGAATCGGGTCAGATGCCGGAATCACATCATTCCAGGTATTATCTTCAATATTCCAGCCGGAAATATCAACTGGCGTATTGTTCGGATTATAAATTTCTACCCATTCATTATCCCCTTCTTCTCCGTGCTCACCATCAACGTCATAATAAACCTTGTTAATTATTAAATTATCTTCCGGCTCTTCCCAGCAATAAGGATAAGGCAAGGTTAAAAATCCATTATTTTCCTCACAATCAACAAAATTTTCATTAATACTGCTAGCTGTATCATTAACATCACTAATATCAGCGCCGGTAGGCAAATTAGAAGTGTCCCCTCCTAAAACTTCTTCAGCCAAGGAAAGGAATTCATAAACCGTCATCCCGACAAACTTGCCGTTATTAATAATCAATTCGCCTAAAGGCATGCTTTCCGCCGGCGGCACTAAGCCAACACCAGCATCGGAAAACAAAACATTCAGTTTCAAAGCCGTTACCTGGCCGCCCAAAACGCCCGCTTCAGTGGAAAGTGGATTCAAATGACTAATAGTTAAGGAAGCGGGCGAACCGCCTTGCGGCAGGAAATTCTCTACATTAATACTGTTATTAAAGGTTAAATCATAGCCAATACCAACAATTAAATTGCCGCCGATTACATCATCCCAGTTATTATCGCGCAGACAACCCGGATTACTGCCGGAGCAAGCCGTACCCCAGCCGCCTTGAGTCTGGGAGCAGAAATCTCCTTCTTCAATAGTACAGTCATCGCAGTATTCTATATCAAAATCAAACACCCAGGAAGCAATCGTACTTTGCTGGCCGTCATGGCAGGAACGGGCCTGGAGAATTCCGCCAGTTGCTATCATAAACGGATTATTGTCATAAATCTGGCTTGGGTCCTCACAGTCCGGCTCCTCGCCGTCTGTAGTATAAGCAATCTCGGCCCCGGCTAAATCAACGCTTAAAGTTACTTCCACCTCGTCATAAAGGCAGAACTGGCCGCCCGGCGGGTCAATACCGGGAATATCATTAACTATTTCAGCTTTTACATTTATGACATGAGCCTCAAAAGCGCTCACATTTAACACCTGGGTGCAAACCAAAGCTAAGAGCATTACGACTGATAAAATCCGCAAAGACAACCGGAAAGAAAATATTTTCTTAACCTTTTCCAATTTTTGATATAAATAAATATATACGGGATAAATACCTTTCTTAACAAAAATATTTTTAAAACCAATAAATAGCTCGTATAAAAATTTTCCAAGTATAATAAGCCCCCCGTCAATTCTCTTGAATATCCTGGTCAATCCGGCCAAAACAAGATGCAAACAAAAGCGATAAAGCTTAAGCTTGCTTGTTGTTCTGGATTTTATTCTTTTGTACCGTCTCTTCTTAGTTGCCATAATTTGTTATTGTTTTATTTTTTTCGTTTTCTTTGGCTATATAAACTACTGCCTTATTTCATTTAACTAATCCCTAATTTACTACATAACTAATTACCTAATTACCTAATATCCTAATCCCTGTCGTCTGCTACCTAACCATCTGCGATAATTTACCCAATAAAGGCACTCTAATCGGTTTACTTCGCCATTCAACCGTTTTTCCGACTAACTTGTCATATGCTACCGGCTGGTCTTCAACATTATTAGCATCCCCTTTGGTCACCAAAGTTTTTTCATTTAACCGTACTATCCTATGAATGGTAAAACCCTTCTCATTGGTATAAACGACAATATCGCCAACCTCAATATCTTCTTTACCGCTTACTCCTTTAATTAGGATAATATCGCCTTGTTTTAAAACCGGCCACATGGAACTGGAAGTAATGGTGGCAATCGGATAGCTTGTATTTAAAACCCGGGCCAAGGCCTTAGGCGTTCCCCAAACGATTAAGACAAACACTAAAGCATAAATTATCCATTCAACCGTAATTTTTAATATTTTCTTTTTTTTATCCCCCTTTACTTCTGCTTTTAAATTTATTATATTATTTTTTTTATTCATTTTTCTTAATTGTCATCCTGAACAATTTAAACTGTCATCCTAAACACTCTCAATTGTCATTCCCGCGCAAGCGGGAATCCAGGAAAGCGAGGTATTGATATTGTTAAAGCGAAAACCAAGGGACGTACAGCTTGCTCCTGGATTCCGGGTCCCCGGCCAGCTCCGCTAGCGGGGCAGGCAAGCCCGGAATGACAATGGTGGGCGTTTACCAAACCTTTGGTATTTTAAAAATCCAAACCCGGCCAGTATACTTTTCTCCAACCGGGGCTGACGGCGGCATATATAGGGTAAACTCCAGCTTTTTCTCGTCCCCCTGGCTCATGGTAAAATTATTCTCACTTAACTTTATTAACTCGGCAATGGAGCCAAATTTTAAAACATACACATAAGTGTCCATTCCGCCGGCATTCAAGGTTACATAACGGGTGGCCGAAGTATCCGCGGACAAATCCCCAAAATCCAGCCTTTCTTCAGTCGGATTCACCCCAACTTTTTTCTCGCCTTCAATCACTAAAACCTGGGCGCTATATTTATCCGCCACCGCAACTTGCACTATCACAATAAATAAAATTATCGCAATAACAATCCAGGTAATTTTTTTGCCAAAACTCATCTTTTTTTTGCTCTTTTTAACTTCAACCGGCTTGGTTTCAATATCGCTCTCCGGCTTATTATTTACTTCTTGATTTTTATCTCCTTCATTCATAGTTTTTGTATAATAATTTATTATTTAGAACGGTTCACAAACCCCGCTTTGGCACTCGCCGTCAGCGCAAGACGATCCGTCCGGATCATGAGCGCTGCAATCATCTGCATCTTCATTGCATGATTCCGCGCAGTCATTATCGCCGTCCGGCCCTGGGCAAGGGTCACCGCCATGCATGGAACAAGTACCCGCTAAACAAGTATCTGCCCCGTTGCAAAAGAGTTCGTCATCACAATCTAAGCCATCACAGTCGCTGTCAGCGCAGTCAGTATTACCATCACCGTCATTATCTATCCCGTCCGCGCAATTACTTTCAGAAGTACAGCCCTCATCAACCGTCCCGTCGCAATCATTATCTAAGCCATCACAGCTAATTTCCGTAGGTTCATAAGCTGGGCCGTAATTATCAGCGTCGCACATTCCCCAAGTTCCTCCCTCGCACATTCTTCTTGAACCCTCGCAAACGCCTTCTTGCAAAGGACAAAGGTCTCCGATTAAACCTTCATCAACCGTCCCATTGCAATCATTATCCAAGCTATCGCAAATTTCAACTGATGGATATACATTTTGAACGCAAATAAGCTCTCCGCCCGTGCATTGGGTTGTGCCTTCAGCGCAAACCCCTAATAATCCGGTATCGCAAGGTGCCCCGCCGCCAGGATTGCCTTCATCTATACTCCCATCACAGTCATTATCAATGCCGTCGCAAATTTCCGGACTGGGCTCGCATTCTTCGCCTTCGCCAACGCCGCTTACCTGAATATATAGATCACAGCCATAATCGTCTTCGGCCGGAATGGTCGGACAACCGTCCGGCCATTCTAAGCCGACTGTGCCGTAAATCGGCGGTACTTTTAAATCTACTATCCACCTATCTTCTATATCGCCCTCGCTTTGAACCAATTCACCGCCGGCCTGGGCAACGGATAATTCGCAATAAGTATCATGAAAATAACTTGGATGGCTTGTATCGTTCATATCTTCCGGATCACCATCATCTTTAGATAAAAACGGGCAAAGATCATGATAACAGCAGTCATAATCTTCCGGATTATCAATACAATATGACCTGGCTGTGATCACATCGTTAAATCCCTGTTCGCATTCTATCGGTTCAGGCCAAATTGGCTTTGGCATCTGGACAATCTCATAGCTAACATCGTCTAAACGCTCGGAAGCCAAAAAAGACTGGCTTAAATTAATAAAAAATTCCCTTTCCAAATATTCCTGCGGCACCACGGTGCCGAATTCCAGCTCACTGCCGGAAACCGCCAAGGCGTTCTCAATATGAGCCGTGACATTAATTACATGCGCCTCAAACGCGCTCATACCCGCCACGCCAATCGCTATGGCAAGCACAGCCGCCAAGCATAAAAATATTCTTTTTTTCATAAAATTTTCTTCCTCCCAAAATTAACTAAATTATTTTATTAATCTGCTTCATTATTAGTTATACCGTTAATCCCGATTACTTCAACCCACAAATCGCAGCCAAAGATTTCGTGCTCATTAGCCATTGGCTGGATATAATCTTCCGCAACTGCTCCTGCGTTATACTCGGCGACAAATTGAGCCCAATCCTGGGCGCAGTGGCCCTCAAAGCAAGGTACCTTTAAATCAATCAGCCATTTATCTTCTAAATCCTCGCTGGCCGCGGACAGCAAGCCGCCGGTTTCATAATCTTCAACCGCTTCCATTGTCCAAACATCAATCGGGCCGTGAAAAGGCAAAATCGGGTTTCCATCGTTTTCTCCGGCTAAACCGTCGGTAGTTTCTTCGCTTTTAGACAAATACGGGCAAAGCAAAGGCATAATTTCATAATCATCCGCAGTGGCGGACTGCTCGCAGACAAAATCGCCGCCCTCGTCTTCATAAACGCGACTGTAATCCCCATCAATCTCGCTCCAGCATTTGGGCTTCTGCCTTAATACATAATTAACACTGGTAACCCGGCCGCACTCAACTAACTTAACGTCGTCTAAAAATACGCCCTCGGAATTATTAGCGCCCCCGCCTTCAAATTCAACTTTGGTCTGGCTGCTGTCAGCCGTAAATTCTACTGTGCGCAAAGTCCAACTCGTATTAGCTCCCCCAGCCGCTGAATAGGTGTCCTTTTGCACGCCGTTAATCTTAACGTAAATGACGTTATCGCCCGCTCCAGTATTGGGCCGAGGAGAAAACTGATAAGACAGGACGTATTTTGAGCCAGGCGTGGTTGAGATGTTTTGATAAATTCTGACCAGCGCCGGCTCGCCGCTTAACGAGCCTTCCGGTCCGTCATAGTCCGAATCCAGTTCGGCGTATTGATCTCCGGCAGCAGGCTGCCAGCCATTAACACCCGCATGCAGCTCCTGCAAAGCGGGATCTGGCGCGCTGGCGTTCGGATCTACCCACTCCACAGTCCAAACCAGTCCGTTTATTTCACTCTTAAAAATGTCCCAGCCGGCTCCTGCTTGTACAATTGGCGCTTCAAACCCGCCATTGCCAATTAAATTAACATCACTGCACTGGGCTTGCGCTTGAAAAGACTCACTTAAAGCCACACTAAAGGTTTGCTCATATTTTTGCTGCGGAAAAACCGTGCCAAAATCAAGCTCTTCTATAGGCACATTAAGAGCATTTTCAATTTTAGCAGTAACATTAATCACGTGCGCTTCAAACGCACTCATCCCCACAACGCCCACAGCTACAGCTGCTATTGCGACGGTTAAAAGTAGAATTCTCTTTTTCATAAATTTTTCTTCCTCCTAAATTTAATTTATTACTTATTGTTTATATTAATTACTTATCCCCCTCCCTCACTTTTTAAAAAAGATGAGGGAGGATGCAAAAGTAATCAATTAAGGAATAATCGTAAAGCTGATTGGAGCAGTTTCGTATAAATTAAATGACGGATATGGTGGGTTAAAATCAGCCCAAGGTGACACAAACGGATTTAACATTTTCTTTACTAAAACTTTAA
>CAZXKB010000092.1:0-4078 GCA_964641285.1 uncultured Gammaproteobacteria bacterium
ATTATTGCCGTCATCGCACTCTTCCCCTTCGTCTAAATGTCCGTCGCCGCAGAAATGCCCTGGTTCTTCATAATAATAATTGATAAAATTAATAATCTTATTTTCTCCCTGGCTTAAAGTAGTGGTGGCTATGCCGCTAGCCGGTTCTAAAAAATGCCAATTGCTTATTAAAGTTTCGGCTATGGTATAATCGCCGGCATTAAGGCCGTTAAATAAGGTACAGCCGTTAACTGTGTCTTGGGAAACAGTAGCTTCGCCATCGTTTAAGCCGAAAGTCCAAACACTGGTTGTAGTGGCCTGGTCTTCAGTAGTGGAAGCCAAACCGTCTTCATCTTCGTATTTGCAGACGGTAATAGAGCCAAATTCAGGCTCTTCCAATTGATAATTAACAAAATTAACCGTGGTATCTTCCCCACTGCCTAAATTTATTGTCGTAGTACCGCCAACCGGCTCTAAGGCCGCCCAACCGGCCAATAATTCTTCTGATAAACCATACTCACCAGCTAATAATGAAGTAAAAACCGTACAACCGTTAACTGTGTCTTGAGAAACAGTAGCTTCGCCATCACTTAAACTAAATGTCCAAACACTGGTTGTAGTGGCCTGGTCTTCGGTAGTGGAAGCCAAACCGTCTTCGTCTTCGTATTTGCAGACGGTAATAGAACCCCATTCCGGCGGCTGTTCCTGATAAGTATTGGTTAAAATACATGTCTTTGTTTCATTAGCTTCTACAGAAACCAGGCCGGTTTCCCCGCAGTCGCCGCTATAAGTAAGCACGTAGTCAATCGAACCGCCTGATTCTGTTATCTGATACATACCGACATCCAGAACATTAGCCGTGCCTTCGGCTGAACCGGGAAAATCAATACTATCAACATGCATGGTCCAATCAGATGAAGTGGCTTGTCCGTCAACTACCAATTTTTTTACGATTAAAGTCCCTTGCTCGGGAGGAGTGTCGGTTAAAGTATTAAAACCAACGCAATAATAAGTCTCTCCTAATTGCGCTCCGTCTATCCGGTCATAATTATCATAATTTAAAACATCAATATGGCAATATAATTCCGCGGTAAAATTATCTTCTTTGACGCCTTGAGGCGGATTAGTAAAAGGAATATAATCGGATTGTAAATTTTCCCGCACCCATAATTTATTGGCGCCTTCCAAGTCATAAATCTGCACCTGGGCTGAAGTAGCTGTTTCGCCGGTATAAGTAGTAAAATTTTTCCAGTCGTTATAGCCAGTACCGGTATTGGTCCCTGAACCTCCTGATCCGTCCGCTGGACCGATATGGGCGCCATCAAGCTTATTCACGCCGGTTTGGCCGCATTTATCGCCAAAGCCCCATTGAAAATACCAATTGGCAGCTAAATAGCAATTGCCCTGGCTCTCATTGACGTAATTTTGCGCGGTGTCAGCCGTAATGTCCGGTCCGCCGTTGCCCCAGTTAGGTAAATCCGCTTCATTATCACAAACTACCTTATAAGCAATAATAGTCGCAGATTCCTCTTCAATAATTGTACAATTAGGCGTACAAATATCTGAACCGTCCGGACCATCATCACATTCTTCCTCACCATTTTGAATGCCATCACCACAATACGAACCTTCTAATTCTATTTCCGTACAAATACCTGAACAATAAGTACAGGTTTCGCCATAGCCGGCTTCACAAACCTGGCCGTTTCCATCTCCATCATCACACACTTCTTCGCCATTAGTGATTCCATCGCCGCAATATTCATCGCTTTCGCAGTCGCTCCAAAGGCAATCCTCGCAATATTTAAAGCCGCTATAGCCGATATCCGTAATACATTGCTGGGGGTCATCACCGTCGCATTCTTCCCAACATTGATTTACTATACCGTCGCCGCAATATTTACACGGAATACAGGCATCCGTATTGCTTGGATTAATAAAAAACACGCTCCCCAACGACATGCTGAATACTAACATGCCTAAAGTTAGAACGTGCAAACACTTAAAATTTCTTCTCTGTCCTCCTTGTAAAAAATCCACTCTAATCGTGCTTTTTTCCATATAATTTTTGTAAAAAATGTTTAAATTTTATGCTTATATTAAATAAAAAATACTTTAAATGGCTTAATTTTTATACTTAAAAAATATAATAACTTTGAACTTTAACTTATTTCTTAAAATTTGTCAAGGGGTTGCGCTATAGTTCAATACCTTTACACCACAGCAATTGTCATCCTGAACGAAGTGAAGGATCTCTAGTAAGTTGCATGTAAATATTGTCATACTGTTAACTTATTCTACTCATCTAACCTGAGATTCTTCGCTATGCTCAGAATGACAAAAAAAGTAACTAATAATAAATCACTTAAAAATAGAAACCGAGTTTCTTTAAAGAAACTCGGTTTATTGAAAATTGAATTATTGAATTATTATACTATTATTCCTCTATCAACCCGGCAATGACTACTAACCGATTTTCCGTGGAATAAATCGGATGGCAGGTAAACAAAGTTAAAATCGGCTCCTCGCTCGGCTCTAAAATAGAAAAATCAGTTTTATCCACAATTTTTATTTCCTTAATTTTATAAAAATAATCTTTTTCATGCCAAATAACAGATACTATATCCCCTACTTCCAGTTTATGGAATAAATAAAATGTTAAATTATTTGGCGGTAAATACTTGAACCGGTGGCCGGTAATAACCGTATTACCGCCTTTGTTCGGGGTAGAGCTTTCCGGTAAATGCCAAGCCCCTAAATGAAGTCCGTATTCGGCTGATTCTGTTTCCACAATGGGAGCATTAACCCCTATTTTATTAATAATTAACCGGTTGGGCGATACCGCATATTCAGTTTCCGGAAACGCGCCTTTAAATTCCGCCACTTGTTCCCTAACTTCCGCTATATCCTGGGACTTAGGCATAGTACTGGTACTAGTGCTCGCTTTTTCTTCATAAATAAATTTATATTTAGCGGCCGGATAAAATGGCAGGGCGATTAAGTAGATAATCAAGCCCACAGCTAAAAGCTCTAGCGTCAATACTAGAGCTTTTATTATATTTCTCTTGCTTATCTGAAATTTTTTCATGAATTTATTGCCCCATCCTAAACGGAAATATGAATTCTTTATAAAAAACTATTATCTGCCGCTACTCTTTCCCCTCCTTACTAAGGAGGGGTTAGGGGTGGTTACGCCAATCTTTTGCGTAAAAATATACTAACTCCGGTTAATCCGAAAAGTACGGCCAATAAGGCTAAAAATTCACCCAGGCTGAATCCGGTTTCGGCTAAGACTTCCACGCCTCTGACATCCAAGCTGGCTTGAGCGCTCACCGGGTCATGATTAGAAGCACTCACTTGCACCGTATTAGTGTAAAGCATAGCCTCGGCTGTCTCATCAACATTGACTTTGTAAATAGTTTCTTTAATTTCCCCTGGCGCGATATCGCCTATTTCCCAATTTCTGGTCTTGCCGGTCATATCCGCGTAGCTTAAGCCCGTAGGCAAATTATCGGTTAAACTGACGGCAAAAGCGGTTAAATTGCCGTTATTGGCAATCGTAATCGTATAAACAATATCCGTATCGCCCGGATTAGCGTATTGCCGGTCTATGACTTTATTAACAGTTAAATTAGGCGCGCCTTCTTCACCTAAAACGGTTGGTTCGGAAGTTCCGCCATCACCACTGCCGCTGGAACCGCTGCTGCCTTGGTTGGTATAAGTAAAATAATTGCCGGATGAACAAGCACCGCAGTCATCTTCGCAATTTTCGCAATCCTCGCCTTCTTCGCAAATATCGTTGCCACATTCTGGCCCACCTTCTTCTTCCGGCGGTTCATTAATAAAATCAAATTTTAAGTCCGGATGCTGGATTAAAGTATCACTGCTGAAACCATCCTCGTTAATTGAAAAATAGTGATAACAACCGTCGTCACCATCCGGATATTGCCTTGTCCAACCTTCCTTTTCTGTTTCAAATATACGATAGTAACCTATGGGCAATCCCTTAAATAAATAACAGCCGTAATCATCTGATTCTGAATCGCTTACTGTACTAGCAGAAGCAATAGACTCGCAAGTCATTTCTGGCGTCCCTAAG
>CAZXKB010000093.1:0-2062 GCA_964641285.1 uncultured Gammaproteobacteria bacterium
AAGGAATATTAAAAGTAATCGTAACGCTATAGCTTATAAGGATAATTATATATATTTAGCGATAGCTCGGCAGTCTACCGTGCCAGAGTTGGCTAATATCATGAAAGCGATAGGAGCGGAATACGCTTTAAATTTAGACGGCGGCTATTCATCAGCTTTAATTTATAATGATGAATATATGGTAGGTCCGGGGCGGGATATTCCTAACGTTATTATATTTAGTGAAAATTAATCTGTTTAAATGGAATATGTTGAAAGAGTTTAAACAACAATTTGAAAAAAGCGGTGAGATTTACTTAAGAGTTAAGGTTCGGCCAGGAGCAAATAAGACCCAGATTAAAGAAATTATGAATAATGAAACTGTTAAAATTGATATTGCCGCTATGCCAATCAAAGGCAAGGCCAACCAGGAACTGATTAATTTTTTAGTTCAAAAATTTGACGTTTGCAAGGATAATGTTAAGATAATTAATGGACTTAAAACTAAAGATAAATTAGTTAAAGTAGTTAAATAATATGGTTAAAGAAGAAAAAAATATTCCTGCACATGTTGGCATTATTATTGACGGCAATCGACGTTGGGCCAAGGAAAGGAATTTACCTTCTTTAGAAGGGCATTTGAAAGGTTATGAAAAATTGAAGCAAGTACCGGATTGGTTTTTTAATCAAGGAGTTAAAATTCTATCAATTTTTGCTTTTTCTACGGAAAATTGGCAGCGGTCTCGCCATGAAGTTAATTATTTAATGAAATTAATTAAAAAGGCCTTTGATGAAGATTTAGAAGAATTTTATCAAAAAGGATATAGGATTCTCATCAGTGGTAAAACTGAAGAACTGCCTGGGGATTTATCAGAAGTTTGTTGTGAGGCTATGATTAAAACTCAGAATAATACTAACGGAACTCTGCATATTTGCCTGAATTATGGTGGACAAATGGAAATTATAGACGCAATCAAGAAGATTATCAAGCATAATCTTAGTTCGGAGCAAGTGCATGGGGGTATGGTTAAAAAATATTTATACCAAGGAGAACTTGACGACCCGGATATTATTGTGCGTACTTCCGGCGAACAGCGCTTGTCCGGATTTTTACTTTGGCAGTCAGCTTATAGCGAATTGCTTTTTTTAAAAAAGTACTGGCCGGATTTTGAAAAAAGCGATATTGATATGATAATTAAAGAATACGAGCAAAGAAAAAGAAGATTTGGCGGAGATGAATAAAAATAAAAAATAAAAATTTTTATTATGTACAATATATCTCAAAAAACGCCATTAGCCGATAGGATAAGGCCGGAAAAGCTTGATGATTTTTTAGGCCAAGATGAAATAATAGGTAAAGGAAAACTACTGCAGCAGGCTATTGAATCTGATCAACTGCCATCCATGATTTTCTGGGGACCACCGGGTAGCGGCAAAACCACCTTGGCTTTTATTATTGCTAAAAAAACAAAATCAGATTTTGTGGAATTTAGTGCGGTTGTCAGTGGAGTTAAAGACTTAAAGCAAGTAATATTCAAAGCTGGAGAGAATAAGCGTTTAGGTTTTAAAACTGTTTTATTTATTGATGAAATACACCGCTGGAATAAATCCCAGCAGGATGCTTTATTGCCTCATGTGGAGAAAGGAACGATTATTTTAATTGGGGCAACTACGGAAAATCCAAGCTTTGAAGTCCGTAGCCCTTTACTTTCCCGTTGCCGGGTTTTTGTCTTAAAACAATTAAACAAAGAGCATATTAAAATAATAATTAAGCGCGCCTTGAATGATAATAAAAAAGGCCTTGGAGACTTAAAAATTAAAATTAGTGATAAAGAAATAAGCACATTAGCTCAATTAAGTAATGGTGATGCGCGCTCTGCTTTGAATGTGTTAGAATACGCCGCTTCTATTAGTGGTAATATCACCATAGATATTATTAAAGAAGCTTTTCAAAAATCACATTTGCTTTACGACAAAGATGGTGAAGAACATTATAATATAATATCAGCCTTGCACAAATCCTTACGTAGCTCTGATCCTAATGCAGCTTTGTATTGGCTAGCCAGAATGCTTGAGGCGGGGG
>CAZXKB010000094.1:0-4849 GCA_964641285.1 uncultured Gammaproteobacteria bacterium
TAAAATTAGCCATAATTGTTAATTTTAGACAGCCCAGATTAGTGCCGAAAAGAATTTTGAATAGTGATTATTATGAATCAAAAAGTAAAAAATAAGTATAAAAAATTTGCATAGATATATTTGTAATATTTGCATATAATTCGTAAATTCGCATTATGTTATATGATCCAGAGGCTAACATATTATGCTGGGAAGTGGCTAAAGGTACTATTAGTCATGCTCGTGAATTTGGCAATTTGATTATCCATCTATCCAGTTCAGGCAAGCCTATTTTAATTGAAATATTAGATGCTTCTAAATTTATCGGGCAATTTGATAAAATTAAAAATATTAAAGATATTAAACAAATGCTACCTGCTAATCAATAACATAAATTTTAAATAATAACTACTATTTGATATGACCACGCGAACAACATTCAAGGACAAACCTCAAAAATCACTGCTTGCTCCCGGACACCGGGCTTGCGCCGGCTGCGGACAAGCTTTATCTGCCCGCACCGTGGTAGAAGCGCTTGGCCCAAACACCATTATTGCTAACGCTACCGGCTGTTTAGAAGTAACGACCACTCCTTATCCGGAAAGTTCCTGGGGCGTACCCTGGATTCACTCTTTATTTGAAAACCCGGCAGCCATTGCTTCCGGAATTTTAGCTGCGCTTAAACAAAAAGGTGAAGATAAAAAAATCAAAGTAGTCGCTCAAGGAGGCGATGGAGCAACTTTTGATATTGGTTTTGGTTTAATCAGCGGCATGTGGGAACGAAACGAAAATATTCTCTATATCTGCTATGATAATCAAGCCTATTCTAATACGGGCATGCAAGCCAGTGGCGCCACGCCTTGGGGCGCTCACACCACTACTACTCCTTCTGGTTTTGGCCATAGTATTGATGCTATTGGCTCTCATTTAAGAAAAAAGAATATGGTTGGCATTGCTCTGGCCCACAACCTACCTTATGTAGCCCAAACTACAACAGGCTTTCTGGCTGACATTCAAGCTAAAATTAAAAAAGCTTCGGAAATAGATGGTCCTGGCTATATTCAAATTTTGGCTCCCTGCGTTCCTGGCTGGAGAATTAAACCAGACCAAACTATTCAAGTTGGTAAATTGGCGGCTCAAACTGGCCTTTATCCCTTACTTGAATACATTGACGGAAAATTAGTTAATAAAATGAAAGTGCCAACACCAACACCAAATGTAGAAGAATATTTAAAACTTCAGGGGAGATTTTCCCACCTATCTAAATCCGAGCAGGGACAGAAACAAATAGATTTTATTCAAAAAATTGCTGACCGGAATATAGAAAAATATGGTTTAAGATAAAATTACAAATATTTTCAATAAGACTGAAAAATACCCTAGTTATAGCTAGGGTATTTTATTTCGTAAAAAGTCTTATCACGTAAAAAAATAACATTAATTCGCATGAGCCGCATTCGCGGTTGCGGCTTTTTTCCGCTAGGAAAAAATAACATTAATTCGCATGAGCCCCATTCGTAGCGGGGCTCTCGAAGCGATAACACTAATATTCGGCTCTTTGCTTATTGCCTTTATAGCCTGTACCAGCCGGAATTAACCGCCCGATAATTACATTTTCCTTAAGTCCTTCCAGGTAGTCTATCTTTCCATTAACTGCAGCTTCAATTAAAACTCTGGCGGTTTCCTGAAAAGAAGCAGCTGATAAAAAACTATCGGTAGTCAAAGAAGCTTTGGTTATGCCTAAAAGTAAGCGTTCGTCTTTTGCCTCTTTTTTATTCTCCCCTTTTATTTTTTTGTTAGCCCTGTTAATTACTGCTCTATCTACTATTTCACCAGGCAATAAATCCGTACCTCCTGCATCATGAATAAAGCTACGGGAAAACATTTGTTTGGCAATTATTTCCACGTGTTTATCATTTAAAGGCTGGCCCTGAGAAGAATATACACTTTGAATTTCTTTAATAATATACTTTTGCGTTTCTAATTTTCCTCGTAATTTATATAATTGCTGCAAGTCAAGGCTGCCGTCAGTCAATGGATCTCCCCTTTTTACTTTTGCCCCATCTTCAACTACAATACTCATTCCCTTTGGTATAATAAATTCTTTAATTTTCTCCGTATTAACTAAAATTTTTATATACTTTTTATCTATCTTTGCCACTCCTCCTCTGTCAGCCTTAAAAATTTTCTCATTAATTGAAAATAAATCTTTTCCTGCCTTTACTTCCTCTGAATCTTTAACTATAATTTTTACTTTGGGTTTTACGGATGAATGCTTCCTTTTTTTACCTTGAGCAGATTGAGCCATAATACTTTTTTCCTGCAACTCAACTTCTCGAATAGCTTCGGTAAAATAATATTTATCAGCGGTAGTCCCTTGATAATTAATTCTTAAAATTTTAACCTGCGGATTACTAACAATAGCTTTGCCGGATTCATCTTCAATTGTCCTTTGGGCGCTTTCTATTTTAACTTTTCCAGTAACATCGGAAATAAAAGCCTTCCTTTTGGGTGGTCTGGCTTCAAAAATTTCTTCTACTCTCGGTAAACCGGCAGTAATATCTTCAAGTCCAGCCACTCCGCCAGTATGGAAAGTTCTCATAGTTAGCTGGGTGCCTGGCTCCCCGATTGATTGGGCCGCGATAATGCCGACAGCTGTACCCAGTTTCACGGGTTTATTATAGCCCAAATCCCAGCCATAACATCTAGCGCAAACCCCTCTGTTTAATTTACAATTTAATACAGATCTAATATTAACCTCTTTAATACCTTCCTGTCTTATCTTTTCGGTTAAATCTTCTGTGACTATTTCTCCTCTTTTAGCTAAAATATTACCCTTTTTATCCGCTAAATCGCTGGTCAAAAACCGTCCTCTTACCTTATCGGACAATTTAAACCCCATTCTTTCACATTCATCTTCGGTCACTATTAAGCCTTCTTTGTCGCCGCAATCATCTTCGGTGATAATTACATCCTGGGAAACGTCAACTAAGCGACGGGTTAAATATCCAGCATTAGCAGTTCTAAGGGCGGTATCAGAAAGGCCTTTGCGTACTCCATGAGTAGATATAAAATATTCAAGCACCCCAAACCCTCTTTTAAAATTGCCCGTAACAGGCAGCTCGATAATATCGCCAGAAGGCGAAGTTACCAAGCCTTTCATACCTAAAATTTGAGCTAATTGCGCCCAACTGCCTCGAGCGCCAGATTCAACCATGGAATAAACCGGACCATCTACAGGTAAATTTATTCTGCATATTTCCGTAACTTTCTCCTTTATGCCGCTCCATAATTCAATTATCTTGGCATATCTCTCACTTTCAGTTAAAAGACCTTCTTCGTATTGTTCTTGAATCTTTTCAACTTCAACCTGGGCTTGTTCAATTAAACTGTCTTTCTCGGCAAACTTCGGCAAATCATCCATACCCCAAGATAAACCGCTTTTAGTAATAAAGTTAAAACTTTTTTCTTTTATCTCATCTAAAAATTTAACTGTTTGTTCTGTTCCATAATGATGTAGGCAGTCTTTAACTAATTTTTTTAATTTTCCCTTATCTATCACCTCATTAACAAAACGCAATTTTTCCGGTAAAATATCGTTAAAAATAATCCTGCCGACAGTAGTCCTTAATAAACCTTGTTTGGCTATTTTCACCTTAATAGGGTCGTGTAACTTAATATATTTAATTTCGTAAGCTAATTTAGCTTCTTCCGCGGAAGAAAAATATCTTATTTCCTTTTCCGGCCGTTCTAATTGAACAGAGCTATCTTTTTTAATTTCATTGGTAATATAAAAAACTCCCCAGACTATATCCTGGCTTGGGGCTACTACCGGATCGCCAGTTGCTGGTTTTAATAAATTTTTTGAAGAAAGCATAACGTCGCTTGCTTCTGCTACTGCTTCTTTAGTTAAAGGAACATGGACAGCCATTTGGTCGCCGTCAAAATCGGCGTTAAAAGCGCTACAAACTAAAGGATGTATCTGGATAGCCTTGCCCTCTATTAACATCGGCTTAAATGCCTGGATCCCTAACCTATGCAATGTCGGCGCTCGATTTAATAAGACATAAGCGCCAGCAATAATTTCTTCTAAAATATCCCATACGATATCATCCCCTGATTCAATAAAACGAGAAGCGCTACGGACATTGTGAACAATTTCTTTCTCTATCAGCTTGCTAATAATAAATGGCTTAAATAATTCTAAGGCCATTGTTTTGGGAAGGCCACACTGATTTAATTTTAAATTTGGGTTAACTACAATTACGCTTCTGCCTGAATAATCAATTCTCTTGCCTAATAAATTCTGGCGAAAGCGGCCTTGTTTGCCTTTTAATGAATCTGCTAATGACTTTAACATTCTTTTCTGGCCGGTAGAAGCGATTACGGTTTTACCATGGCGAGCTGAATTATCAATTAAAGCATCGACAGCTTCCTGCAGCATCCTTTTTTCGTTGCGGCATATGACTTCTGGGGCATTAAGTTCTATTAATTGCTTTAAACGATTATTTCGATTTATTACCCGACGGTATAAATCATTAAGATCAGACGTAGCAAACCTGCCTCCATCTAAGGCAACCATAGGTCTAAGATCGGGAGGAATTACAGGAACAATAGTTAAAACCATCCATTCTGGTCTAATGCTGTTGGTATTCAAACTTTTTAATAATTTTAGCCTACGTACTATTTTTTCCTTTTTTGAATCAATAGCCCCGGTTAATTCCTCTTCAAGGTCTTTTATGGTTTTACTTAAATCTATTTTTTCCAATAATTTTCTAACTGCTTCCGCTCCTATGCCGGCGTCAAAAATATGTCCATATTTTAAACTTAAATTCTGATAAACATTTTCGGAAATTATTAACAGAGGTTT
>CAZXKB010000095.1:0-3210 GCA_964641285.1 uncultured Gammaproteobacteria bacterium
AAAAAATATATATAATAATTAAATTATAAAGTTGAAAAATACTCTTGATTTTTATCAAGAGTATTTACTTTTTCCATTCGGCAATATATTGCCCTAAGCCTTGTTGATTTAGCTTGTTTTTTAGCTTTTTTTTACTAAATAAATAAGTAATTACAGAGGGGAAGTCAACTAAATAGCGGTTGTTAATAATTTTATATCTTATCTTATTGGCCTGCATTGCTCTTCTAATTGTTTTAGTGGTGATACCGCCTATTTTAGCGCATTCGGAAACAGATAACCAAAGAGGATTTAAAACTTTACTTTTTAATATTTGGTTATCAATAGTAGCTATTTTTTTAATATTTTGCGAATTTTTAGAAATTTTTTTCATTTTTACTAATTTAAGTCTACAAATTTGTAGACTAAACTATATAAAATAACTAATATTTAAAAAATATATAATTTAAGTCTAGTAAAACGTAGACTAAACACATTATTTTTTATCATATTTCTTTTATTTTTTTAATAAAATTCAGTAATTTTTATAGAATTAATGTTTTAGTCCATAAAAACATAGACTAAAAACATTATTTTTTTTATTTTTACATAAATTTTTTAATAAATCAATAGTTGGATGTAGACACCAAGTGTTTTTTACTTTTTTAGGGCTGATGCGTTTATTTTTTTTACCCCCTCCTAACCTCCCCCTTAAAATAAGGGGGAGGGAAGTTGAGTAAAAACAATCATATTACCCCTTTTAGTTCCCTCTCCTTGTTTAAAGGAGAGGGTGCAGGGTGAGGTATAGAGAATAATCATATTAGTTTTTTCAATATAGGCACTCTGTTCGGTGTATTATTATTGCCTTTCTGTTTTTATTATGATAAGGTAAAATTAGAAAATAAAAATTTGAGCAATTATAATATTTGTACTCCTATAAAGGGAATCCCGCAAAATATAATTAGCTTATATTAGCTTAATTTATTAGTAATTATTATATAAAGACTGATAGGTCTGGCTTTTGTTTTATTTATAATTAATGTTTTTCCCCTGGCGGGAAAAGCCGTGATAAAACGTGGCACTACAAATGCGGTGCCTGCGAATAGTTACTGGCACAGGACGGTTGACAAAAAATAGTCAAATTAACTGTAACATATTTTTATAATTATCGTATATTAATAATGAATGGTAATTATTTTTTATAAATATTACCATTTTCTACGGCTAATGAAAGTAGGATCTCTAAAAGATAAAATCCTGTATTTACGCATAAAGCGCAAAGACAAAGAGGCTTTTATTAAGGCCTATGATTTATATATAGATAATATTTATAGATTTGTATTTTTTAAAGTAAATAACAAGGAAGAAGCCGAGGATATAACTTCATCAGTTTTTCTAAAATCCTGGGATTATATTCAAAGCAATGAATTGATTGACTATAAAACATTAAAATATTTATTATATAAAGTTGCCCGGAATTTAGTTATTGATCATTATCGAAAAAGAAATAAACAGCAGAAAGTAATATACGACAATGATATCAGCAATATTGAGATTGTGGATAAAAGCCAGGATATTTTAGGGCAAGCGGAATTAGCCGCGGATTTCAAAATAATTAAAAAAAAGCTATTTGATCTTAAAGATGAATATCGCGAGGTTATAATCCTGCGCTACTTAAATGAATTATCAATATCGGAAATAGCTGAAATTTTAGAAAAATCAACAGGGAATATCAGAGTATTACTTTTTAGAGCTTTAAAAGCGTTGAGAGAGATAGTAAATCAAGATAAATAATATTTTTAATACCATGGACGAAAAAAAACTATTAGCTCAATTAAATAAATTAAAAAAGATTAACCCGGACAACCAATGGCAGAAAGATAACCGGGAAGTTTTATTAAGGCAGGTTTTTGGCCCGTCTGTAAATATTAATAAGGCTGGCCTTAATTGGTTTAGGGTTATTACGCAGAAATTACCAGGGCAGGCAGTAAAAAGTATTTCCCAGCCGACTATGGCCGTTATTTTAATTTTAATTTTTATGTTCGGTGGCGGGGTTTTAAGCATTAAAGCGGCGCGAAATACTAAGCCGGGCGATTCTTTTTATCTAGCAAAAATTTTTAGCGAAAAAACTCAATTAGCTTTAACTTTCAATGAAAAAGACAAGGTTCTATTAGGACTTGAATTCGCCGGCAACAGGGCTCATGAGATAAATCAAGTTTTAGCCGGACCAAATGGCCAGATTGAAAAAGAGGAAAAAGTGGAAATGCTGGTTAGTAATTTCAGAAAGGAAATCATGGCGGCGAGGACAAGATTAGAAAAAATCAGTCCCAGGACGCAGACGCCAAAGGTTGCTTTAGATAAAGCAAAAACAGAGGAAGACGAGAATTTAGTTGACGAGGAAGCAGGAGAGGAAAATGAGCATATGTTTAGCGCTAATTTAGGCAAAGAAGATAATGGTATCCAGATAGCAGAGCCGGAATTAAAGATTGAAGAAACACCAAAACCGGAGGAAGCAGCGGGGGCGAAAGGATCGGAAAGCGCAGATTTATCCCCGACCACTACTCCGGCTGTGGCACTTAATCCGGAAGCAGATGATCCCCAGTTAATTTTAAAACAAGCCGGAGAGTTATTAAATCAAGAAGATTATAATGCTACTTGGAGTAAATTAGAAGAAGCGGATCAGGCCATTAACAAGGTAGATGTCGGACAGGTTAAAGGCGAAGTTGAAAGCGCTACTTCAACCATAGGTTCGGATGATGCTTCTGCGGAAAATAATAATGATGACCAGGGAGATGTTTTAGGCGCAGAAGAAAAAGCCCAAGATAATCAAGCCGACAATAATGAAGTAGGAGATTCTGCCAGCACGACCGTTAAGTAATATTTCCAATTATCGTTTAGTAATAGTGGATTTGTTTGTGGAGATGTGAATTTTTACGTTCCCACGAATAAATCCGCCATAAATAAACAGGCGGGTTGGGATAAGATTAAGAAAGGTCGAACCTTGAAAAAGGGTATCTTATCAAAAATTAATTCAAGCTCTTTGATTTATTGTTAAACGGTTCATTTTTTGAAATATTTCAAAAAAGCCATGCTAATAAATCAACAAGCTTTACCCCCACACCTATGTCTATCCAGCCTAGGTAGAGGGGGGTGGTGAATTGCCCATGAATTTACCCCTTACATACGCTTATGCCGGATTTCTTGACAGGCATAGGTGTGGGGGAGCGGGATTCC
>CAZXKB010000096.1:0-2760 GCA_964641285.1 uncultured Gammaproteobacteria bacterium
AAAAGGAGAGGCCGAATTTACTTCTTTAACGCCGTCACCGACTGGGAGTAAAAATAGCGAAGAAGACAATAATGGCAGCACTATAAGAAATAAGTTGAAAACATTAAGTCCGGGTAAGTGGAGGACGCCAAAGATATTAAAAACCAATTTGATCAAAGGTGAAGTAACTACCTTTTTTGACTGGAAGAAAAATTTAAAGATTTTGGCAGCGAATATTTTTATTGCCTGCTTGATTATTACCGCTATTTACGGCGGTTTAGTTTTTTGGGAAATAAGAGCTAGCCAGCAAAGAGAATTATTGTTTAGCGAAATCGAGGAAATAAAACAAAAAATTATAAAAATTGAAAGCGAGGTAAAAGAAGCGGAAATTTTTCAGAAAAAAATAGAAATAGCCAGCCGATTATTGAATAAGCATATTTATTGGACTAATTTTTTTAAATTTTTAGAAGAAAATACTTTGGCTAGTGTTTATTATATTGGCGGGTTTTCAGGAGATATTGAAGGCGAATATATTTTATCAGCCCAGGCAAAAAGTTTTAGCACTATTGCCGATCAAGTAAAAGTACTGCGGGCAAACGATAATGTATTAAGTGTTAGTGTTAATAACGGTAGTTTAGTTTCCAGCGATGGAGCTGAAGGAGGGGGGAGTATGGTGGGGTTTGACCTGGAAATGTTGATTAAACCGAATATTTTTTATAAATAGATTAGAATATCTTTTTGATACAATATAATTTATTGGTGATTTATGGCAAAAGCAAAAAAGGTAATAATTGAGAAGACAGAAAATATCAAAGAAAAGCAAATAATAAGGATGCTTAATATTTTTTTACTCCGTTATTTTAATTTAATGGTTTTATTATTGGTTATTTTATTATTGGGGTTTGGACTTTTTTATATAATTAAACCGAAATATCAATTAATAGCCCAAGAAATTGAGTCCACAGACAAGGAAAAAGAAGCCGAGTATGAAGATTTGGATAAATATTATAATAAGTTAAAAAGATATTTATTTGCCTATAACGAAATTAAAGAAAAAGACAGGGACAGGGTTAAGCAGATGCTGCCAGAAGGGTTTGTCCAGGAAGAATTATTCAGAGAACTGGAAGCGATTATTTTAAGAAAGGGTTTGCTTTTAATTTCACTGGGAATCAGTCCGGGCCAGGCCAATACCTCATCAAAAGGAAATATGCCTCAAACCGGGAAAGTAGTCGAAAGCGGTTCGGCTGATATCGGGGAAGCTAAGATTACTATGAAGATTGCGGGGGCAGATTACAAAAGCTTTAAAGAAATATTAGCTACTATTGAAAGTAATTTAAGATTATTTGATATTGAAAAATTAAGCTTTTCCCCCGAAGCAAAAACAATTTTTTTAAATTTGAATACATATTATTTAAAATGATGAATTTTCATTAAAGTATGTTTGGTTTTAAAATAGAGGAAAAGAAATATAAAATATATTTAATAGCTTTAAGCATAATTTGCCTAGGTGGTATTATTTTTTTCCTTTTTTTCTTTAGGGGGCGGATTGAGTCTAAGTTACCTATCGGATCAAAACAGCCTGATTCAGTTAAAATAAAAAAAATTGATATTAAGCAAATAAATACCGGTATCTTTATAGATGAGCAATTTAAAGAATTAAAGGAGTACAAAGTTAAGCAGCCGAATATTAATGAATTGGATATCGGAAAAGACGATCCTTTTCAGCCAGGTTAAATTTATTCAAGGATACGCATTGTCTTATGGCCAATGCACCGCATAAACGGGGCAGGCTAAATTATAAAATAGAAACTCTAAGCACTAAATTCTAAATTCTAAACAAGTCCAAAATTCAAATTTTCAAATATTTTAAACTTTTTAGATAATTTGAATTTTGTGCATTTGAATTTGTTTGGGATTTAGAGTTTAAATTACATAAGGTGAATCAATATTCAATATGACCAAGCAAGAAGAAATACTGCGATCTTTAGTGCAATATGACATTATTAAAGTTGATCAGTCAGACGAAATTATAAAAGAGGCAAAATCTGATAATAAAAAGATTGAAAGTATTTTATTGGGGAGGAAATTAGTTGATTTAGAGCAGCTGGTTAAAATAAAAGCCAAAGTTTACAATTTGCCTTACGAGAATTTATCGGGGAAAGAAATAAGCGGAGATGTCTTAAGTATTATTGCCAGCGAAGTGGCGGAGAATTATAAAATAATTTGTTTTGATAAAGCGAGTCAGGAAATAAAAATTGGCATAACTGATCCGGATAATTTTAAAGCGATTGAGGCAGTAGATTTTTTAGCCAAGGAAGGCGGCTTGCAAGTGAAATATTATCTAATTTCTGAAAATAGTTTTAAGGAAGCCTTGAAACAGTATAAATCATTAGCCGATGAACTTTCTACCGCTTTAAAAACAAGAGCCGAGGAAGAGGAAGAGGTGGTTACAGTTAAGGAAAAAGAGCAGACGGAGCTTAAGGAAATTACTAAAAGCGCGCCCGTAGCTAAAATTGTTTCAGTAATTATTCGCCATGCGGTTGAAGGCGGAGCCAGCGATATTCATATAGAACCGCTTTCCAAGGAAAGCAGGGTTCGCTATAGAATTGACGGCGTTCTGCATACTTCTTTGGTTTTACCCAGAAGTGTCCATGCGGCTCTGGTGGCGCGAATTAAAGTGATGGCTAATTTAAAATTAGACGAAACTCGCATTCCTCAAGACGGTCGAATAAGATTGATTATCAATGATAAAGAAATTGATTTCCGTGTTTCCATATTACC
>CAZXKB010000097.1:0-2318 GCA_964641285.1 uncultured Gammaproteobacteria bacterium
CGGCAAAAACGGTATTAACTTATAAAAAGAAGAAGGCGCCCAACTACTTATAGTCCCACCTGTCTTGACTGTAAATAAAATTTTATCAATCCAGATACCTTTGTGTCCATGTTTTAACATAGCAAGCCATAAATCCCAGTCCTGAAACCTTTTTAAATTTTCATCAAAACCGGGAAAATGCTCGCGACGAATCAAAGAAGTGGTATGAATATAAGGCATCTGCCTTAATTTATTTTCATTAAAAGGCCATAATTTAAAAATTTTATAGCCGTATTTAAATGATGAATAAACATAGCTGTCCTCCGGATGTTCTTTTAAAGTTGCCAGCATTGTTTTTAGCATTTCCGGTTTAAGAATTAAATCAGCGTCACAAAATAGCAAATATTCACCCTTGGACTTTTTAAAGCCTTTATTACGGCTATAAGCGGCTCCATGATTTGATTGATTATGTTTAAACTCAATTTTAAGACCAAAAATAATTTTATATTTTGTAACAATATGGGACAACCTGTCCGTGGAACGGTCATTAACCACTATTATTTCATAATTGCTATAAACTTGGTTCTTTATACTGGCTAAACATTGATCTAATTTTTTAGCTTGGTTGTAGAGAGGAATAATAATTGAAATCATATGTTTGATAATTGTTAAATTAATAAATTAAAACCAAAATGTAAAATCAAAAATTAATATAATAAGGCAAGGTTATGCGTTATGTATTATGAGATTATAGATCAATTTCACTTTATTTCCCCATTTAAAATTTTTTAAAGCTCTCTGCCGACCTTGCTCGCCTAATTTTTTTCTTAAATTTTTATCTAAAGCCAATTTAGTTATGGCGTGGCTAATTTCTCCTACGTTTTCTGAATTAACAAACAAGCCATTTTCCATATTTATTACCGCATCGCCCACACCGCCACTTTCACCGGCTATTACCGGCTTACAGGCTAAATTAGCTTCTAGATAAACTATACCAAATCCTTCAAAATCACCACCCTTCATTTTATTATTCGCATGAGCGGCATTCGTAGCGCCGCGTCTAATCTCTCTGGTAGGCATAATAAAAATATCGCATAAATTAAGCCAGGCCCATTTTTCCTCATCATTAATTTGACCAAGAAAAAAAATGTTCGGCACACCTTTAGCTTTTTCTTTTATATAAATTTTATCAGGTCCATCACCGGCTAAAAAATAAAATAAATTTGGCACTGATTTTACTACTTCGGGCATGGTTTCTATGACATTATCAAAACCCTTTCTTTTTACTAAACGTCCGATACTAAAAAGCACAATTTTATTCTTTAATTTATACCTTTCTTTTAATTGAGCTGAAAGCTTTAAATTTTGAGCTGTGAGGGGATTTATTCCGGGATTAACCACTACTACTCTACTTTCGTATTCTTTACCAACAAACTCCTTAACCAAGCCAGCCGTGTAGCTATTGGCACAGATTATATGTTCCGCTTTCACCAAAATTCGTTTAGTTATTCGTTTTTTTCGTGGCTTGCGTAATGCATAAGTAAAATCCATACCGTGCAAAAATACGGAATAAGAAGTTTTAGTTAATTTAGTAACATAATAAGCGACTGTGCCTAAAGGCAGAATATGGCCAACTAAAACGTGCTCTATTTTTTGTTTTTTTATAGTATGCCATAAATGCCAAATTGCTGGCAGCCATTTTGGCCAAAGCCAATTTTTTATTAAAGTATTGTCATTATTATCTAAAACTAAAATATTTTCTGGATTTGACCAGTGCTCGACAACATGGCCATAATAATTGGCTACCCCACCCTTGAAAGGTGGATATTCTAAGGTGAATAATAGAGTTTTCATTTGTTTATTCTAATAAATATTGCTTAATATCGTCTTTACGTTTTTTTGATTCTTCTATTACTAAGTTAACATAATCTTTATAGATTTTAGCATTTTTAAACTGGCTTAATATAATTTTTTTATCGCATAATTTTCCTTGTCTTAAATCAAAAAAATCTTTATAACTGCTCCATGTCCATTTTTCCGCTTTATCTATTTTATGAATTTCCGAATTGCCATTAATATAAGCGGACAGATAGTTTAAATAGTAATCTGAGTTAATATAAATTGATTTATAAGTACCCTGAAAAAGTGACCCAGATCGGTCATATTTATTGTTAAAATACATAGTATAACTAATCCCTATTTTTTGCATATATTTTTCAATACCATTCTTAGTAATTTGTTTAAGTATCAAATGAAAATGATTATTAAGCAATGAATAACAAACTATTTTAATTAGAGTAGAGTCTAAATCTCTACAATTTTGTAGAGATTTAGACTCT
>CAZXKB010000098.1:0-2778 GCA_964641285.1 uncultured Gammaproteobacteria bacterium
CGGCCTGCAATCCTGGGTTCCGCCAGGCGGAGTTTATCCCGATGAATATCGGGACCACTATGGAACCCCCAGACTTTAACAATGAAACAATTTAACAATTTAGCAATTTAGCAATTTAACCATTTAGCAATTTAGCAATTATCCCACTCCCTAATTTATTGCTTGGCCTGAATTTTCCTATCCAAGTAACTAAAACCAATAACAATCATGAGCATAATAATAAGCAAAATAATCAAAGCAAACAATTTGCCCGTGCTTTGCAAAAACAAAGCGCTTAAGCCAAAAATAGCGGAAAAGCCGTAAAATATTAAAACAGTTTTTTTCTGACCGATCCCTAGGCCCAATAATCGGAAATGCAAATGCTTCTTGTCGGCAAATTTAAATGGATTTTTACCGGCTTTAACCCGCCGCCCTATAGTCCAAACAACATCCAAAATCGGCAAACCCATAATAAGCAGGGCGATAGCGATTTTAGCGCCGGAAATAATGGCTAAAACCCCTAAAATGTACCCAAGCAAGAGCGAACCGCCTTCACCTAAAAATATCTTGGCCGGATGCCAGTTAAAAATTAAAAAACCCAGGCAAACGCCGGTTAAAACCAAGGCCGCCAAGCCAATATCCGGCTGATAATACTTGGTGGTCATGGTAAATAAAAAGATAATAAAACCGCCAATAGCAACCACGCCGGTAACTAAGCCGTCAATGCCGTCCAGCAGCTTGGTCGTATACATCATGCCCATGAGCCATAGCATAATCAATAAGTCTGAAAAAACCACGAAATAACGCATGGTTTCGCCCCAAGTTATAACCGGAATCCGCCAGCTATCCAAGTAAAAAAAACCGCCCAAGGGGTTGGTAATTTTCTCTATTTCTACGCCGCCTATAATTACGGAAAAAATTGCTAAAATTGGCCAAATAATTTGATATTTCGGCTTTAAATTATACTTGTCGTCTAAAAATCCGCCTAACATTAAAAAACAAGCTCCCAGAAAAAATCCCAGCCAGTGGTGGGCTTCCAAGTCACCGGCCAGTAGCTTATTCTGAAGAAAATAGAGAATAACAAAAAAGGAAAAAAAAATAGCCAAGCCGCCCAAAAGAGGTGTTTTCACTTGATGGATTTTTCTCCCCTGATCCGGCCAGTCAAAAATATTAAATCTTAAGGCTATTCGCCTTACCCATAGCGTAAACATAGCCGCCAGAATAATGGAAATAATAATAATGAAAAAATAAAAAAATAACATAAGACCTTTTGCGAAATAAGCTTTAGAAATAATTTTTTCAAATTTCGAAGCGAAAAATCAGAAAAAGCGACGATGTTTATATGGAATATAAGCGGAGGAGCTTTTCTGGTTTTGCAGCCGAAATTTGGAAAAATTAGCCTGAATGTTATTTTGCAAGAGGTCTATGGGCTGTAAAACTCCTTGACTTTTTATTAAAAATAAATTATATTAATTATTGGGTTTATCAAATAATTAAGATAAGTAGAGACAAGGCGAACAAATTATCAATCAAAATATAAAATAGGAGGGGGCATGACAGCAAGTTCCTGCGATTTAGATGGATGTTCTGTTGTTTTTCTTGAGGCAGATAGTTCGTGTAACAAAATATTCCAGGCAATCACGGCTTTAACAAATAAGGGAGTAAGACAAATAATAATAAAAAGGCAGATTACCGAAGAAGTTATTGAAAAAACAAAAACAGGGACATTTGATGCGGTCTTGAAATTATCAAAACATGGAACAGTTGTTCCACATAAACGCCTACTCATCTATATGCCGGGCCAATAAACACTCTAGCCTTCACCTTCTTTCTATGAGAGCGCTATTAATTACTTAGCGCTCCTTTTTATTTTTTTAACTCACCTCGCGCGAATTAACTATTTTTTGGGCAAGTTTAAAATATTAAAAATTGTTTAGACTAATATATAAACAAAAAAACTACAACTCTCTCCCCTTCTCCACCTGAATAATGGCATCGGCGCTAACTACGACCGTATCCCGCCTGGCCAATTCTCCGGCTAAAATTTTATTGGCAATGACATCTTCCACCTTTTTCTGCAGCAACCGGCGCAAAGGCCTGGCCCCGAATTTGGGGTCAAAACCAAGGCCAGCCAGCTTCCGCACGCCTTCTTCTTCCATCTCCAGGCCAATGCCTTTAGCTTCCAGCATATTTCTAATTTTAGCCAGCATTAATTTAGCGATTTCCACTACATTTTCCATACTCAAGGGCTCAAAGATAATCACTCCATCAAAACGATTAATCAACTCCGGCCGCATCACTTTATTAAGATGCTCATTAATCAGGGTCTGCTTTATTTCTTCCATGCTCGTGCCGGCAAAAATCTGCTTTTGGATATATAACGCCCCGGCATTGGAAGTGGCAATAATAATACTATTGGTAAAGTCTATGGTGCGGCCCTGCCCGTCTGTTAAGCGGCCGTCATCCATAACTTGCAAGAATAAATTTAAAATATCAGGATGCGCTTTTTCAAATTCGTCCAATAAAACCAGGGAAAAAGGCGATTTACGCACCGCTTCCGTTAAATAACCCAGGGTTCCGGCCGCATCGCCAATCATTTTTTTCACGCTATCCGGATGCTGATATTCGCTCATATCCAAGCGGGTTATATATTTCTCGCTGCTAAAATAAACCCCGGCAACAGTTTTGGCTAACTCTGTCTTACCCACGCCGGTGGGGCCTAAAAACAAAAAATTAGCAATCGGGCGCTTTCCTTCCCTTAACTGGGCCCTGGCCCGGCGCAAGCTAGCCGCTACCATT
>CAZXKB010000099.1:0-8315 GCA_964641285.1 uncultured Gammaproteobacteria bacterium
CCAGAAGACCGGGAAATGCAAGCTTTTACTATGAATGAAGGCAAAACAATTCCAGTGGTTGGAAGGCGAGGCGAAAGATTAATAATTAAAAAAAAGACAGAAAATTCCAGCGAAATAAAGGTCACTTTTAAATTTGGTGGAACAAAAGGAGAAAAAAATATTTCTAATTATCCCAGTCTTGGTTGTGGGTCAAAACTCAAATTCCGCCCAATATAAAAACCTAAAAAAAGACCATCACACTAAGTTGATGGTTTTTCTTTTTCATCAAATTTCAAAATTTCTTTTATCTCTTCAAGATTTCGCACTTTAACCAACTGTTGCCTTAATTTCCTGGCCCCAGGCAATCCCTGGACATACCAACATAAATGTTTTCTCATCTCTATTATTCCCTGCTCCCCTTTTAGCTTTTCTGATAGTTCAGCATGTTTTAAAGCGACCTTAAATATGGGCCTCCTGCTTATTTCTATACTTTGACCAGTTCTTATTGCTTTAAAAATCCACGGCCGGCCTAAAGCGCCACGAGCAATGCCCAGACCATGGGCTTGGGTCTTATCCAGGGCTTTAACCGCATCATCATAAGAATAAATTCCGCCATTAGCTAAAATTATCCCGTTAAAATAATCTTTGGCTTTTCTAATAATTTCCCAATCAACTGGCCCGGAAAAACCTTGCGTCAAGGTTCGTCCGTGAATCATAATCGCTTTAATATCCAAATCTTTGATATAATCTAAAAATTTTAAAATATCAATTTGTCCGACTTTGCTCCTGGTTTTAATTGAAACCGGCAAATCCATGGAATCAATCACGCTTTTTATAATCTCCCGCACCAGCTTAAGGTTATTCATTAAAACCGCTCCGGCATTCTGCTTGGCAACTTTTTTTACCGGACAACCAAAATTAATATCTATTCCGTCTGGTTTTATTTTTTCTATAACCAGCTTAACGGCTTTAGTAAAATGCTCTGGCTTACTGCCAAACAATTGCACAATATACGGACTTTCAATTTTATTAAACTCAAGTATCTCTAAAGTCTTTTTAGGGCTATAAACTAAAGCGGTCGCGCTAGCCATCTCACTATAAACTACCTCAGCGCCGAAACTTTTACAAATTTGGCGAAAAGCACTATCCGTATACCCAGCCATCGGCGCTAAGGCGTGGATAGGCCTTTTAAGTTTTAACCAAAAATTTTTCATAAAAAAATCCGTCTAGATTTATCTAAATCCTATGCAAATTAAGCATTGATTTAAACGGATTTAAACAGATTACTTTTTATATATCCTTTGACCTTCGTTAGTATCCTCAATAACATATCCCATTTTTTCCATTTCATCTCTAAGCTTGTCAGACTCTTCCCAGTTTTTCTCTTCACGCGCTTTTTGTCTTCTAATCTTTAATCTTTCTATTAATTCATTTTTTATCACTTTTTTCATCCTGTCTTCCAGATCCAGCCCTAGAATTCTGTCAAAATCCAAAACTGTATCTAATTTTTCTTTATTTCGTAAATCTGATTTTAATAATTTTTGTACAACTGCTAAAGTCTGCGGTGTATTCAAATCATTATTAATTGCTTCTAAAAATTTATCTTTAAAAATTTTATTAATATCATTATTTCCTGATTTATAATTTTCAGTTCTTTGATAAAGCTCTCTTAACTGAGCATTCAAATGATCTAAGCCAATTTGGGCATTGTCTATCGCTTCCTCACTCCATTCCATTGGTTTTCTATAATGAACGGACAAAGCGGCATAACGGTAAGCAAGTGGATGATATCCTTTGTCAATCAATGCATTTTCTAAGGTTAAAAAATTCTTTTCGCTTTTAGCCATTTTTTTGCCGCCCGTGATATTTAAAAACGCACCGTGAAGCCAGTAATTAAAAAACTTCTTGTCCGTAGCCGCTTCGCTCTGCGCGATTTCGTTAGTATGATGGATATTAATATGGTCCACGCCGCCGCAATGAATATCAAGTTGGTCGCCTAAACCTTTAGCGCTCATAACCGAACATTCCAAATGCCAACCCGGAAAACCTACGCCCCAGGGCGAATCCCATTCCTGCTGCCTTTTTATACCTTTGGGAGAAAATTTCCATAGGGCAAAATCAGTCGAATTGCGCTTTTCATCGTTTTTCTCAACGCGCGCCCCTTCTCTTAGTTCGTTTAATTTCAAATGCGAAAGTTTATTATAATCCTTGAATTTAGAAGTATCAAAATAAAGGCCGTCGCTCGTCCTGTAGGTATAGCCTTTTTCTTCTAAAATTTTTACCATCTCAATCTGCTCCGGTATAGTCTCAGTGGCCTTAAGCCAAATAATATCGTTTTGTTTTATATTCAATCTTTTTAAGTCATTCTTAAAAGCCTTGGTATAAAACTCGGCAATTTCTTTAGCGGTTTTACCTTCACGCTTAGCACCAGCTTCCAATTTATCTTCGCCCATATCCCGATCACCGGTTAAATGGCCAACATCAGTAATGTTCATTACATGCTTTACCTGAAAATCGTTATAAATTAATACTCGCTTTAAAATATCTTCAAAAAGATAAGTACGCAAATTACCGATATGGGCAAAATTATAAACTGTCGGCCCACAGGTATACAAGCCAACTCTGCCTTTTTTGATTGGTTTAAACTCTTCTTTCTGGCGAGTTAAAGTATTGTATAAAAATAATTTATTTACCCCGTTAGATAATTTTTTCATTTCTATTTTTATTAATTATATGCCCCATTAATTTTTTATTATTGTACTACTGTATAACAATAAAATCTAACGGGGTGAATAATTATAGCTTAGCGAATTTATTAACTTTAAGCAATCAATTAAGTCTGTTTAATTCTATCTAAATAAATAAATATTATCAAGTTAACTATACATAATAAAACTAATAACTCTAAACTATAAACAACGCCTAAAACCGGTAATAAAATTATACCGCTTAGTAAAGCCCCTAAGGCTCCGCCGATCAAGTCAGAACCGTAAATCGCGCCTAAGTTTGTTGAAATTTCTAAGTATAATTTATTTATAACCGGAAATTTGGTACCGATAGCAAAACCAACCAAAATACTTAATAAATAATATATTATTTGCTGCTCAAAAATATTTTTTTGCCATATTACTAAAACTAAGGGTAAAAGAAAAGAAAAAATTATAATTAAATAAGAAATCTTTATTAATTGCCAGCTTTTTATTTTAACCAGTAATAATCTAAAAATAAAACTTCCCAAGGTAATACCACCTAAGACTAAGGCAATAATAATAGCCATCTGAGAATATAAAAATCCCTGGCAGGTCTGAAACAGTAGAATCAATAAAACTTCAAAAGCCATTAAACAAAATTCAGGAATAACAGAAATTAAAATTAATAAATATCGCTGTTTTCTTCTTATAACGCTTTTACTAAGACTAAAAATAAAAAATAATATACTTGGCAAAACTACCCCAATTAATCCCCATTTTACATAATTTATACGTCCACCCATTTTTTGCCAAAATATCTTTAATTGTTCAAAATACAATATTGGCTTAAAATCGGTATTGATAATTTTTTCACTTTTGGCTAGCTGATTTTGCAATTTTTCTTTTCGGTCGCTTTTAAACCTCCATTCTAAATATTGGGGGAAAACATACTGATTATTTAATTCTAACTTTTCGTATTTATCATTAATAGCAAAAAAATCCGGCTTAATTTCGTTCTGACTGGCTAAAAAGATAACTTCATTTTCCGGCAACACTTCTACGTTAGCAAATACCGCCGACAAGGAATGAAAAACAATAGACAATAACTTATTCTGGGTCGGCACTGTATAATTCGGTGTAGTATTAATCATTATAGCCACTAACCCGTCCTGATTTAAATGCTCATTTACTAATTGAAAAAACTCCGTAGTAAATAACCGATTATCAGCCAAAGTAGTAGGGTTAGTATGGCTTATAATAACCACGTCGTACTTATTTTCCGTCTGCTTTAAGAAATAACGGCTATCAGTAAAAGTTAAACCAACATTTCGCTTGTCCAACAATGGCTCTGCGCTCTTGCTAAAATATCTAAAACTTTTATTAAATAAAACCTCGTCTTGCTCTATGTAATTAATCTTGCCAATCGGATATTTTAATACTTCTTGGCCTAAGCCGGAAAAAGCATTGCCCAGGAGCAAAACATTTTGTGGATTATAATGAAGCAGCATTGGTATTTGCGCTTTTAGTTCATGTTCATAAACGCTGGCAGAGGTTGTTAACGGCCTGCCGTTATAATATACATTATATTGCTTATCTGCCCTGGTAACCGCCATTGTGCCAAGCTTGGAGTAATTATGTACAAGCATTTGTTCTTTCGGAAAACGCCAGCTTAAGGTAAACTGTTCAAACTTACTGCCAAAATTAACAAACAAAAAACTAACTAGCCCTAAGCAAATAATTATTATTAACGGCCAAAAATACTTTCTTTTTTTTGTCGCAAAAAAAATTATTATTAGCACCGTCCAATAAAATAAAGCAGAAATAAAAACAATATTAAATAAAGAAGAGTAAGAGACTAGATAAAAACTGAAAAACAAGGCTCCGAATAAAAAACCGCTGGACTCAATAATATAAGCCCGCGTGATGGCAATATTTCCTTGTTTGTCTTTATTTTTATAAAACAGCTGCCAAATTTTTCCTCCTAAAGAAAACTGCCCGCCCAGGATTAGCCCGAGAAAAAATACGGTTAAAAAACCGTAAAATATTCCCGGACATAATTCCGGAATATCTCCGATGCTGGACAGGAACGCTCGGGATAGTCGCGCTAAAATTATAGACAAGAAAAATAAAATTGGCACTAAAAATAAACTTAATCTAAGGCCTTGCCCGATCCAGCGTTCACTTTTAAATAATTTAATAGCTAATAAACCTCCCAGTCCAGTGCTGAACAGCCAAAAAGCCAAGGTCAACCCCAGCCATAGCTCATTGCCATAAAAACTTAACATCAACTCCCTAATTGAAATCACCTGAGCAAGTAAAGAAAAAATACCTAATGCGAAAAATATTAGGGATAAAATATATTTTTCTTTCTTTATTTTCATACCCCTATATTAGCTAAAACAAAATACTATGTCCAATAAAAAGAAAAGCGCTGTTCTCAAAAGAAAACAGCGCGAATTAGGGTTGGGCAATAAGCCGTTTAAAAATTATTTTTTCGTAAATTCTGCAAAGAAATATTGCAGTACCTTTGCTAGCCCCTAAGTCTCTTAACCGACAATAGACATGGAGGGGATTTAAATAATGTTTTAATGATGCAGTCATCACCCTCCACCTCCTTTAGGTTAAAAGTTTTTATTTTAAATATCAAAATTATTTATACTTATCCACAATAATTATCCACATCTATTTAACTTAATTATATCATATTTTCAACAAAATTGCAACATTTTATCCACAAATTACTTTTTGTTATTAGAAATTTTACAAAGATAAATTAGAAAGAATTACGTAATTAATTACGTAATTTTAAAAACCCGCCCTTAACTATAAATAGTCTTGGGCGGGTAAGAGTTTAACCTTTGACTCCTCTTTTTTTACCTCTTCCGTTACCAAGCCCTTTCGGTCCTCTATCTTGTCCCCTACGAAAAGAAGAGCCAGGCTTTTTTTTATGCTGGTTATTGGCCAACGCAATTAAACGCAAGCGCTCTTTTCCCAGAATCGGCTCCTGCGCCTGCACTAAAGCAGCAGTTAACATGCTCTTTGGTAGGTCGCATTCTTCCAGTAATTCTATGGCAATCTCACCAGGATGGCGAGCGTCATTTGGATTTATAGAAAAATGCTTTTTAGCCGCAAGCTCACACCGTATCCAAATTTTATCCTTGTTTTCTTGAATAACATTAGAAACAGCTTCAATGATCCTTGAATAACCAGTGCGTGGCTTCAGCTCATCCATAATCCTATCAGCTATTTCAACAGAACTGCGCTTAAAGCTATTAGGATGCTCATCAAGCCATATCCGAGCGGCCGCAATTGCCTCTTGCCGTTCCTTTTTATCACGATGAAATGTGTTAAAAGCAAGGGTAGCTGCTTTAGCCAGTACGACCTTATTTTGGTCTTGAAATAAAAAAAGAATTTTTTTAGTCAAATCTTCTTTACTGGCCACTGAATTCTCGTTTAGCCAGCCTTTTCCTGCATTAACTATTTTTCTGAAAGTATCATTACTTACCTTGATCGCGCCTGCCCTTACTGCTGATATTAATAGCGTGTACGAATAATCCGGAAAATCATTGCCCAATACTTGAGCAACTTCTTGGTCCGTACTTTTCAACTCCGTCCGTTTCCTGACTGCAACCTCTACCAATTCTTGCCATTCAACTTTATCAAGCCAGCGTTTTTTTGCATCGGCAATCTTGACTCCGATTTTTTCCGCCGCTTCCCTAACCGCTTCTATGAGCAGCCTTCCTGCGCCAGGCAGATTATAACACTCCCTGCAGACTAAATTTCCTTCTTGTCGGCTGTTGCTACAACCCCAGACAAGACACTCGTCTTGGTCCTTGTCCGTATTGATTTTTTTAAGTTTTGAAATACTGAATTCAAAACCGCTAGCCTCAACCTTGTCTTTCTTTCTTACTTCACTTATATTTATTATTTTTCTTGCTGTATCTTTCATTTTATCCCTCCTTTATATATTCTTATATATTGTTAGGGCGAACTATTCGCTCTATATTTTTTTCAAAATTCTTCCTAATTACAACTTATAAATATTTTTTAAGCTCTAATTAGAAGGCAAGTTGATTACTAAACTTGCCTTTTAAAATATCTTAAATTCTTCCAGCAAAACAAACCCCCCACTCAAATTCATCTGGACAAACCCTGTTATGTAGACATGACTTATCTTCATCCACATAAACTCCATCAACAATAGCAACTTCTGCCGTGTCCCATGATTTGCCCAATGGACAAAATCCATTTCCGCGATTAACATCCACTGCCTCAACAAAACAACCACCAATATGAGATAAAATCCAATCTACTTTTTCATTTGCTCTACTAGGCATTTTCCCTCCTATAATGAATTTTAATAATTTATTTTTTACTCACATTTCGCCGTTCCTAGCAAAGGCCAGTAACAGCGAAGATGAATATAAATGGACAAAACATTTTTACTCCTGACTATTATTTTTTTAATTTAATTCAGGGTAAAACGTTTGATCGATTATCATAGCATAAATTTAAAAACTTGTCAATTATTAATCAATAAAATTACTAAATATTAGCTAAAAAAATAAAAAGACTGGTTTTATTTATAAAAACCAGCTACTTACTTATAAAAATATTTAAATTTCTCCTACCGGCTTTTCGGTGTTACCCAAAATCCAAGATATTTTTTAAACATTAATCGTGTTTGCGCTTCTAAGCCGGGAATAGACCCGAAAATAATTATACTAAACGGCAAAACCAGCCATTGACCCAGCATTATTAGATGTTTGCTAAAACCATACTTAGGCGGCTTTTTAGGTAAAAGCAAGGTGGAAATAATAGCAGACAGAACTAAGCCAAACATAGCAATAGTCATTAAAGTTCTGGTCACATAAGGTAAATTAGTTGATAGGACCGTGGCGTGAAAACGTTCCCCGCCTAATATTAAAGGTAGCCAACCAACTACGGCAATAATCAAAGCGTTAGTAGCCCAGGAGTGAAAACCATAAAACTGGACTAAAATACGGCTAATCATCTTCCCCTTGGGCAGAACCCGCCATTTTTTAATGAAATTAAAAACTAAATAAGGGATATTTTCCACTCCCCAGCCCCAACGTCGTTGTTGTTTATATAAATTTTTAGCGGTTTGCCACATAGTGACGTCCATACAGACGTCCATAGATACGGGATAATACAAAGGTTCTACCCGATAATCCCCCCGATAATAACAAAAGCAATGCCAAAAAATCCTGGAATCCTCACTAACCATAGAAGTTGACCAAAAGCCGATTTCAACCAATGCCCGCCAGGTCATAGAATGGGAAGAATAAGTGGCTAATTTTTCCTGCCTAATCTGCTGCATCATCTGCCAAAAAGTATTGGAAGAAGCCGCCACCCGGGCAAAAAATGGCGCTTGCCATATGTTATTATGGTAAACGGGAATCGGCTGATAACTGGCCCGATAAGAATTCGGCAATGTCAAAAATTTATAAGTGAGCAAGAAAAAATAATCCGGATATATAATGGTATCAATATCAAAAACACTAACTAAAATTCTATTATAATCTAATCCTTGCGGGTCAACAATTTCCTTTTTTACCATTTTAGCTGCCCAAGCCTGGTTAGGACCCTTGCCTTTAATTTCGCCTGCTATATTATCGGGATGAA
>CAZXKB010000100.1:0-3096 GCA_964641285.1 uncultured Gammaproteobacteria bacterium
ACATTCGCATGTGCCCCATTTGTAGCGGGGCTTGCCGAAGGCAATAACGTAAAACTGTCTTAATTTTAACTTATTTTACCCTATTATGCAAATATTTAGCTTGCTTAATGATATTATTTTTTTATGCTATAATATTAATAACAACTTAATCCTCGTATCTCCTATGCTCAAATTTTTAAAAACCATAACAATTATTCTCTGCTTTTTGGTTGGCATTTATCCCTGGCTTCCCACTAAAGCAATTGAACAGACTGCTTCACTTTTTATATCACTGGAAAAAGAATCATTTCTAGACCCTGATTACTTAACCATAGATTTGGTTGTAAGCCCGGGAGTCCAACCTATTAATACTATTAAAGCCAATCTTTCTTTTTCTCTTTCTAAACTGGCTTTAATTCAAGCTGATAAAGAACAATCTTTTTGTTCTTTTTTTATTGAAGAAAAAATTGATAATGAGCAAGGGGTATATAGCCTGTCTTGCGGAGCGCCTAATCCGGAAAATTCTCTTCAAATGCCAATAGTGCGTCTTACTTTTAAAAAATTAGAAGCTGGCTGGGCTAAAGTCAAATTTCTGGAAGATTCATCTGTTTTAGCCAGCGATGGTCTTGGCACTAATATTTTAGGCGATAGAGAAATACATAATATTTATGTCATCAAATAACTTAATAAATGATAGCTCCCAACACAACACTAGGAATTTTTATATCATGGGATTTGCTCTCTTATTGCAAACTGTGAATATTCAAACTTAATTATAATAAAAAGATTCAATGTGATATTGGTGGTAAAAGAGTCAGGGGGTTTGGGGGTCGAACTGAGCGCCCAGGCGAGAACCACATAAAGATTAATCAATGTGATGGCGAATTGAGACCCCCAAAACTTTTTGCTACTTTTTGGTTACAAAAAGTAGGTCCTAGCGGCAGCGTTACATAATTATAGCAATAATGCACTTCTATTATATAAGGATAATTAATTAAAATCATAATAATTCGACAAACATAAATTAGTTTTAAACTCACCAACTAATTTAAAGCTAATAATTATTGTTTGTAATAAAAAATGAAGGCAAAAAAATACATACATGCCTTCATTTTTTATTTTATGTCTATTTTAATATTTCCTCGACATCCTTTATCTCTTTGACAATCTTCTTTTCGGCCCCATCAATATTCCTTTTTATCCGTTGTTTAACTTCTACTCTTTCTTTATTGTAATTAGACTTACCGGCCAGCTTGTTTAGATCAGTAAATTCTTTGTCTATATTCTTTTTTAAGTTATTGAAATTTTTATGCAAAACTTGTTCTACCTCTCCCGTTTCTTTTTTAAGTTTTTTTCTTATCTTTCCGGCTAAATAAAGTATCAATAAAATTATCAATATGATCATAAATAATAAACTAACCAGTACGGTGAAATAATTGATCACCCATGAACCCAGACGGGCAAAAACAGGCGGGGTAACCAAAAAACTGATTTTATTGCTGGAGCCGCTTTTCATCCCCTTATCATTGACCGCTTCAGCCCAGGCAATGTATATATTATTTTCCAATTTCTCTTCATTAATATAAAACCAGCCACCGCCACTGTCGCTTTTAACTGAATCGGTAATTATAATTTCCTCTTCTTTCTGGATATAAACATTAACAGTAACATTCGGCAAGGCTGTACCATTCATAAAAAATTGACCAGTTGGTTTAAGCTCATGCGCATAGTTTACTATTACCGGCGCTTCAATCGGCTCAATAGCAAATTTAACTTGAGCATAAGTTTCATTACCGGCCTTGTCAACAGCTTTAACTTGGACTGTATGCCCGCCTACTTCTAAGTCGCTAACTTTATAAAGGGCTTTCTCTGCTTCAACAATTTGCGCTTCACTTTCCAAACTACCAATTATAACTTCGTAATGCTTTATCCCGGATCCTTCATCTTTAGCTTCAAAATGAAGCTCTGGCCAATCACCAATTTCTATTTTTCTTATTTCGATTTCAAAAGGTAACGGGGGCATAGTATCAATCATTACCCGAAAATGGGCAATCGTCCCCCACCTTCTATTATCTTTAAATTTCAGATGTAAATACCACGATCCATCCTCAACGTTTTCATATTCTTTTTCGGCAAATAACCCGTCTGCTACTGGACCAGGGTCTGACACAGGCTCTTGGTTAAAATCAATGCTTACCCCGCTTACTCCTTCTGGCAATTTCCATGTAAATTTTACTTTATTGTTGTTATACCAAGCATTCTGGTCCGGGTGGGTCGGAGAAGTAATAACCGGTTTATTATATTCGGGCTCTTGTTTTTCTGTCTGTTTAACTTCTTCTCCTGTTGGCACCGAAGTTTGGGGAGTAATAGTGAAACTGGCGCTGCCCATGCTGGCCAAAATATTGGTGCCTTTGCCGTCATGAGCCAAGACTGCCCCGGAAGAAAAGCGTACTTGAGCTCCGCCAGATTTCTTGGCTTTAAAGGTTACTGTACAAATATGCCCGGCCGTACCGGAATAAGCCGGTGGCGGCAATCCCCCACCAAAGCTTACGGTACCGGCTAAATTGGAAAAGGAAGGTTCGGTGGTCCAGTAGGGAAAAATAGTGCCGCTTTTTGATATGCCAACCACCTCAAGCAAATTATTATCAAAACTTATACCTCCTTCAGCGGCATTGATCACCTGCCCGCCGGAGTTTACCTTTACTGCGATTGAAAACCTGCTGTTGATGGAATATGTACCGGTTGAAGGCGTTAAATACAAAGAAGCGCTAGCTGCTTCAGCCGGTGCTGGAAAATTAAAAACATAAACCAAAACCAAGGCAATAAATAAAACTTGGCTGACCCATTTATATAAGGCTGTACTAAAGAACTTAAAATTTTTCCTCCTCATTTATATTTTCCTTATCCTTCTTGGTTTTATTGAAGAAGAATATAATTATTTTTTTAATATATTTAAAAATCAACACTAATAAAGCCGCCAAGCCAACTATTGTCAATAATATTAATGCTAAACGCAGGTAAGAAATTTTTTGTGCTTTCCCCTGCATTGGCTCAGGCGGAATATATTCCACCATTCTTTCATTGCCGGCTTTATCTACGGCTTTTACTTTTATTGTA
>CAZXKB010000101.1:0-4183 GCA_964641285.1 uncultured Gammaproteobacteria bacterium
ACGATCTCTTTTATATAAAAAACCGGTCCGTCTATCTTGACCTATCCATTTTCTTAAAAACCATTGCCACGGTAGTGAGCAAGGGTGGAATATAACCTTGTACTTTCTCTATTCTCGCATCAACAGAATCCCTTTCCGGAAACCTGTAAATGCAATAAATAACCGCTACTTTTCATGGGTAACGGTTATTAATATCAGAAATTGCGTGTTTACTCTCTTTTGTCATTCCCAACTTGATTGGGAATCCAGGGATAAGCCGCAGATATGTAGTGCTAACAATAAACATTTTTATAGCAAATACTTCTACGTCTCGCTCCTGCCTGCCCCGCTGTGCAGTGTGCGGCCGGGGGATTCCCGCTTTCGCGGGAATGACAAAAACCGGTATGATAATATATTTCATACTCGTATCGGCAGAATCCCTTTCCGGAGATTCTGCCAGTGCAAAAAGGTGTACACCTGGGTGTACACCTTTTTAAAGTAATCACAAAATATAAAATTATTATATATTATTTTATTTCCCCTACTGCAATCTTTCTGATATTCTCGTTAGTAATACCCAGACCCAAATTTCTCATTATAGCAAAAGCATCAGCCGGTCGGCCTAAATAATAGGCTTTTTTGTCTTGCGGGTAAATATAGTAGGCCTCGCCATGCTCTTCCACGTCTAATAAAATCTTTCCTAAAACATTATCGGGAAAAATAGTATGGGAAGTAATAAATTCGTGGGTCGCTCCCAGGCCTAAAAACCTCATAACGCTAAAGGCGTCGGAGGGACGGCCTAAATAATACTTTACTAAATCGTTGGGATAAATATACCAGGCCTCCCCGTTTTTTTCCACTTGTAAAAGAATTATTCCAGCCAGCCTGGCTGATAAATTATTATCTACCCCAGCTACCAAGGCTTTTTCTTCGGCCACGGTATTATCAACAACGGTTCCTGTCTGGCAGGGCTGGTTTAATATTGGCTCACCGCCAGCGCAATCATCTGGAGTAGCGGACATTATGGTTCTCTCTTGCTGTCCGTCCACGCATCCGCTCCAGTCAGAATAAACCCACTCTGTACAAACCACGCCACTCCTGACAATAGCGACTGTCACTACCCCGCTTTCAATATTATCCGAATTTTTAACGCTGATCGTAAAATTATTTTCTCCGATTGATAAATTGGCTTCATATGTCCATACGGTTGAAGTGCCCAAAGCAACTGCCTCTTCTCCGTTTACCCAAAGTGAAGTATTAGTCGCTTTCGTCCCGGAAATAATTTGCATCTCTTCACTGGTAGAAGCAAGGTAACTATCAATAGTCGGAGCCGCTGGTTTGACCACCGTGCCTGGTGTGTCCGGATCCGGTTCGGATAAAATTGGCCAGTAGTCAATGTAACCGGCTGAAGTCATGGCGTCATTCTTGTCATAAATCATATTATTAATTACCTCGTCATCAATGGTGCCCCAATAATTTTGGGCAGCGGTCATGGCGGCGGCGCTATAACCGCTGGGCAATCTTAAAACAATCCCATCCTCCGGCCTAAAAGTATTATGCGAAACAATGGTGGCTGACTGTCCGTAACTGGCCCAATTCTGGATATGATAATCCTCGTAGCTGGGTAAAGCTTCATTTTTACCGTTAAAATAATTATACCTGATATATATCTTAACATCTTCTCCATTCCCGATGGAAAAACCGCCGGTATTGTTAAATTGGTTATACTCAATATAAACATCGTCTCCTGGATAAAATATATATGACCGCTCGCTTAAATTTTCCACTAAAGAATGCCTTAAATGAAAATACCCGTAGCCATGATTCCATAAATAGCCGCCGTTGCGGATTTCACAATAATCTAAATCCAAAAAAGCGCTGGCTTTTGAGCCTTGAGCATTAAAAAAGGAAGAATTGCCTCCTCCGTCAAAAATAATTTTATTGTCTTCTTCTCCTAGGGCGATAATCTTGCCTTTTAAAACAAACATATTAGTATAACTTCCGGGCATAGAAACGGTTACCCCCGGCTCAATGGTTAAAGTATACTTAACCGGCACCTCCACGGTCTTGACCAAAATATAGGGGCTGTTGCTGGCGGTCCAGGTAGTATTTTTCTTTAATATTCCGCCCGCTTCGGTATCAGCTTGCACTTGATTAATTAATAATACTTGTCCAGCTAAAAAAAATAAAAAAAATAGAATAATTTTCAAATAGTTCGTTATTATAAATTTTTTCATATATTTTATTTAATTATAAAAATTATACATTAACTATTTATACCTCGCCCTGTACCCTCTCCTTAAAACAAGGAGAAGGAATGAAAGGGAAACTCCTCATCATTTTTTCAGCTCTTCCTCCAACATCTGCAGATGCTGCTGTTCGCCTCTTTCATGCTCTTCATAAACATTAAAAAAATCATTTATGTATAAGGTATAAATAAGCAAATAAGCCAGCAGTAAAACAAAAACCATTATCGCCCCCAGCCAGCGGTAGACGATAAAAACAACCAGCACCGCCGTAATCGCCACGATAATTAAAATTTCGTTCGGCTCTAAATCATATATCTTGCTTAAAAATTCACTGCCCTGAACATAATCCAGCACTTTAATTACCAGGCCATTATGCAAAATTTTATACAATAGCGCCTCCATAATATTATCATTAATATTATCATTTTACTATTATAGTAATATTATAACATAAAACTATTTATTATTTAATTCGGTTATTTAATACCCATCAAGGGAATTGACAAAATTTAACAAAAGATAGAATATATATTAATATTAACCATCTAAATAAAAAACAGTTCTTTTTATACTAAAAGAAAGGAGGGGGATAAAAAATGGGTTTAAAGAACACTCGTTTATGGTCATGTTTCGGCTATTTAACAATCACCGCAGCAATAGTATTCGCATTTGCAGTAATTGCATACTGCTAAACTAGCTGCGTTCCTTTACCTACATTAAAGGGTTCAATTGAAAAAAATTGAACCCTATTTTTTTAAATAAAATAACCGCCGATTAATCAAAAGGCGGTTATTCATTATATAATTTAATTCAATGGTATTAGTTTAACTTATAAATAATATATTCTATATCAGAATATAATACATCATAAGCAATTTGAGTAATCCAGTCCCTGTTTACGTAAAGCTTAAGCAGTTTCTTGGTTATTGCTAAAGAAATTAAAATACGCTTTTTTAATATTTTCTGCCGCCACCCCCTATTTTCGTTTTCCCATTTCTCATATAGTCTTTTTAAATGTCTAAATTTAGTATCTAATACTTTTTTAACATGCTTTTTCTTAATCTCATTATTGTTATCAAGCTCTTCCAAGTCTTTAATCAAGCCGTCAAAGTCAATGTCTTTACTGACTGCGATCTCAACCTCTTCTTCGCTGGTAGTGCTATAACTAAAATTAAAAGTTTCTTCCGCGCCCACGCTGATTACGCCCGGAATTAAATCCTCCCCTGGTTCTTCTAAATTATTATCTTCTAAAACATTAATACCTAATTTATATACACCATCATCCGTACCTTGAAGTTTAACCTGATAATCCCCTGCTATTGGATTAATAATAGTAATAAATTCCATATCTGTATTAAAGTCGGAATAAAAAGCCCCCTCTATCTGGTTAATTTCGGTATTATTGGCAAAATCTTTGCCTATCATTTGGCCATTTGGGGCAATAACTAAAAAATCAACTGGAGAATAAACATTTACTACTAAAACTTTCTCTACTTCTGGGACATTATTAATCTCATAAGCAGGCATCGTGCCGGTTAGATGATCAATTACCAATCTTTGGGCATTGGTGGGCAAGGCTCTGTGGTCAGTATTATTTATTTTAGTTGGAATAAAAAGAGACGAACTCATTCTCGGGACTGTGCCGTCACCGGCTAATTCTATCACTTCTTCGGCATAACCATGCTGCCACTTTGGCCAATAATCTTCTCCGGAACTTACTTGTATAACCCCGGCTGTATTATCTCCGGTATCGCCGATAATATTAAATACATTTACCCCGCTGTTTGTAAACTTATTCAACCTATCCCCTGAATTCAATTCTTCTAAAAATAAATTATAAGGATAATTGTTAGGGTGATTCATTCTATCATAAACTCTAAGGCTAACTTCGCCTACTTCTTGCAAATAAGCATAATCTGGCAATAGATCCTTGATTGAAGGGATATCATTATGAA
>CAZXKB010000102.1:0-4551 GCA_964641285.1 uncultured Gammaproteobacteria bacterium
GCGCAATCAAGCTATATGATAAGGACGGAGTGGAAGTGGCTTCCAAAGCCCCGACCGCTGCCGGGCATGCCAATTTTGATTCGTTCGATTACACCTTCCCGGCAGACCAGGCGACTTCCTTATTTATTGGCGTAGTGGCTAAAACCATGAACGCCGACGGCGATCCAATGGGTACGGCTACTTTTGGCCGTGATGTGATGTTTACCATGGCTAACACGGCTCAATTAGATACGCTTAGCTTAAGCGCTAATGAAGCCGTTACGGCTATTGGCGTGGATTCCGGAGAAGATGTTGATTGTAATGATGCGGGCGACGCTACCGTGGTCGCTGGCGAATATTCCAATTGGGGCAGTGCTACTACGACCGCAGCCACTATTACCGGTTCAACCCTGAACTCAGTGGTTAATACTTTAAGCGACGGCACTTTGACTGGTGGTACTAACAAGATTATTGGTAAGTACAAATTCGTCTTTGACAATGGCAGCAATAGAACTGGCGATAATGAAGAGCTGAAAGCCCAGATGCAAACATTAGTGCTGACCATTTCCACCTCTACTAACGTTAATGTTACTAATGTTAGGGCCTACATAGATGGCGCTTCGGCCTACAAGTCAGATCCCGCTACTCCTGTTGCCGGTGTGGCTACCATTAGTTTGGCGTCCATGTCTGGTGAAACTGAATATGTTGACGGTACAGTTACCCTGTTTATCACCGCTAATGTTGCTGATACCTCAGGTACCGGTGAATATCTGCAAACCTCAATTGCTAATTTGAGCACAAGCGGAGACTTTACCTACAACGGTAATCATGGCGTTGGTTCAAACTTTGATGATGCCAGACTAGACATTACGGAAGTTAATGGCGCGACTCTTTCTAACTAAGTTAGTTGTCTGAATCGCTGAAAGCGCTGAATTTTTATGAAGACGCTGAAAATTCTAAATATTTTTTAGAATAACGAATTCATATTATTCAAATGCCGTAGGCAATTTAGATGTTAGATAATAGTTAGAACATTAAATAACCCCCGCCCCGATTTACAGGGGCGGGGGTTTAGTTTTGGAAAATAAAATGTCTAAAACACCTCACTCCGGCTGTTTTTTCTCCGCCAGCTGGCGGATTCAAAAAACAGCCACCCCTCTCCTAATTAGAAAAACACCCCTCCCTGTCGCTTCGCTTCTTCCCTCCCCTAATTAGGAGAGGGATTAAGGGAGGGGTATTGGGTGAGGAATTAAGGGAGGGGCGCATGGCGTAAGAGTCCCTGGGGGGGGGATATACCTTGCTGTCATTGCGAGCTATCCCGCATTGGCGGGGTAGCGTGGCAATCCCGTGACATTAGCAACTTTCCCGGGATTGCCACGTCCCCCGCACCAGTTTAAAAAACTGGATCGGGGTCCTCGCAATGACATTTCAGGGGGTTTGGATTTGCCTTTATAATTATTATTTGATATATTTATTTAAAGACGCATGATAATGCGTCTTTAGAATTAAAATTATATAATTATGTCGCCCAAAGTTTATCTTAATATTTTAAAATACGGGGTTTATCTTTCCCTGCTGACCGTCTTTTTTGTTTTTAAAAGTTTGCTTTTTCCTTATATTACTTCAAAGCAAATTTCCTTTAATATCCTGATTGAGGTGCTTTTTATTTTTTGGCTAGCCTTTATAATTAAATATCCCGAATATAGGCCGAAAAGATCATGGATTACCTATGGCCTTATTGGTTTTTTTGTAGCTTTGTTTCTTTCCTGTTTGGTTAGCGTTGATTTTAATTTAAGTTTTTGGGGAGACGTGGAAAGGATGCTGGGGGTGTTTCATTTGCTTCATTTTCTCGCTTTTTATTTTATTATTATTACGGTTTTCAGGGGATGGAGAGACTGGAAATTTTTATTTATTATCTCTCTCATTTTTTCTGTTTTTGTCAGTTATATCAGTATTACCGGCGAAAAGTCCTGGAGCACGATTGGCAACTCGGCTTATGTGGCCGGTTATATAATTTTTAATATTTATTTTGTTTTGCTTTTATTTTTTAAAGAGAGCAATAAAATTTTAAAATGGCTTTACCTGATTCCTATTCCTATTATGCTATTGGCTTTTAAAAGATGCGGGATTAGCGGCGCTTATGTAGGGTTAGGTTTTAGCGTTATAGTTTTATTTTTTTTATATGGCTTATTAAGCAAGAATAAAAAAATAAAAGTTATAACTTTAGCGATTGGTTTGTCAGTTGCTTTATTTACCGGCTTAATTTTTGCCAACCAGGATAGCGATTGGGTTAAAAATACGCCTTTTATCAGTGAGATCAGGGGTATTAATTTTCAAAAAAGAACTTTTCAAACCCGTTTGATTTCCTGGCGGGCGGCGGCTAAGGATTTTAAAAATCATCCTATTTTAGGAACTGGGCATGGTAATTATGCCATTATTTTTGACAAGTATTTTGAACCCACTTTTTATAATTATACCCGCTCGGAAACCTATTTTGACCGGGCTCATAATAATTTAGTTGATATTGGTTCAACGGCCGGTTCGTTGGGCCTGCTGACATATCTGGCTATATTCGTTGCCGCGGCCTATTATCTGATTAAAGGCTACCGGGAGGAAAAAATTAATTTGCACGAATTTGTTTTACTCTCCTGTTTGATCATCGCCTATTTTGTCCAAAATTTAGCTGTTTTTGATTCTTTAGTAACCTATATGGGGATTATGATTGTTTTGGGTTATATTTATTGGCTTAATCAAGGAAGAGAGGAAAGGGAGGTAGCTGAAGCGCGCGGACTGGAAAATAAAGAGATTTATATTTTAGCCGGAGTGGGATTGTTTATTTTTATTATAATGTACCAATATAATATAAAGCCGTTAAAAATGCTGGTTGGCACTATTGACGGCCAAAGAGCTTATAGCCAGGGCGATATTGTTAAAACTGTTGACACTTACAAAGAAGCATTAAGCTATAAGACCATACTGGATCGCGATAGCCGAACCAGCTTGAATCGTTTATTCGTTTCTAATGCCAGTCAATTACAGAAGCTTGGCCAGGAAGAAGGACAAAATATCTTGGATTATAATATTGAGTTAGCAGAGGCAAATGTAGCTTATAATCCTCATGACAGCTTGAATCAGATGGTACTGGCCCAGATATTAAATAACGCGGCAAGTTATAATTCCGGTAATCAGGAAAAATTTAGTTATTATTCCAACCGCGCCCTGGAAGCCATTGACAAGTCTATAGACGCCAGTCCCGGGCGCGTGCCGATTTATTTTCAGAAAGCGCAAATTTACATTACTCGGGGCGATAAGGATAAAGCGATGGAAATTTTAAAATACGCGGTTAGCTTAAACGAAAAATATTATGACAGTTCCTGCCATTTAGCCAAAGTATTATTTTTTTATAAAGAGGAAGAGGAAGGCTACAAATACATGGATCAATGTATTGATCTTGGCGGAGCTAGTTTATTAGCGCCGGTTAACACAGTAAAAAGTTTGGTTAATTATTATGTTGAAAAGGAAGATTGGTTAAAAGTGATTAGCCTGTACCAAAGATTAACCGAATTGGAACGGCAGGAAGCTAAACATTGGATTAATTTAGCCAAACTTTATACCCAGATTGGTGATAAGGAAAAAGCGCGAGAAGCAGCGGAAAGGGCAGCGGAATTAGATCCCTCAATCAAGCAATATGCCGATGATTTCATTAATGAATTGTAGCAGAGAATAGAAAGATTTATATTATAATACCCGGCCAAAAAGCCGGGTTTTTATTACCACCCCTAACCTCTCCTTGGCAAGGAGGGGAATACGGAACTGTTAAGGTAATATTGTTAAATGCTGGTGTATTTCATCAAGGAATCGGATTTCTAATTTTCAAACCATTGTTTTAGCCATAGCCTTAAACAGAGAAGAGTCCAGAGTTGGTTTTCGTAATTAGAGCGATGTTTTTCGTGGTCGTTAATCATTTTAGCAATACCTTGCCAGGCAAAGCCGTAAGCCAAGAATTTTTTATCTAAAACATTGTCTTGCAAATAATTATTTAAGCGGCCGCGAAACCAGAATTCCAAGGGGACAGAAAAGCCCTGCTTGGGCCGATTAATGCATTCTTTAGGCAGGTACTTAGTTGCTATTTTTTTAAGAAGATATTTTTTAATATGGCGGTTAAATTTAAGGTGGGCAGGCATTTGAGCGGTTAATTCCAGAAATTCATGGTCCAGGAAAGGGGAGCGGATTTCCAGAGAGTGAGCCATAGAGGCGATATCAACCTTGGTTAGCAAATCATCAGGCAGATGGGTAAGGAGGCCGGTGTATAAAAGCCGGTCCAGCCAGTTTAAATTTTTGCTTTGGTCAAATACTTTTTGCGAGGCTCTATACCAATCAGAATTTTTAACCAGTTTTTTAAAATTGGCAGTATATATTTTATCCTTTTCTCCTGGGCTGAAATATTGAATAATATTTAAGTAAAAATTATAAAGAGAAGGATGAAATGAATTTGTCAGACGATAGCCTTTTTGAAAAAAATTTTTTCCGCTAAGCCGATAGAAAAGCTGGCTTAATACTTTTATTATATTT
>CAZXKB010000103.1:0-20187 GCA_964641285.1 uncultured Gammaproteobacteria bacterium
TGACCCACGGGTTTTATTAAATTTTTATCTGGTTGGTAGGACTTAAATTTTGTTTTTAAAAACACAGCTATTTCCCGAGCTATACCATAGTGTGCCCACAGATCCGGCCGATGAGTAATGGACTTATTGTCAACTTCAAAAATTATATCTTTGAGCTTAAAAAATTCACCTAAATTCTGGCCGACTTTAGCTCTTTCGTCTAAAATCATTATTCCGGAATGGTCACTGCCTAAGCCTAATTCATCTTCCGCGCAAAGCATGCCTTTAGACTTCTCTCCTCTTACCTCTACCTCTTCAATCTTCATGCCGTTAGGTAAAACCGCTCCCACTAAAGCTACCGGTACCATTTGCCCTTTCTCAATATTAAAAGCGCCGCAAACTATATTAAGTTTTTCCCCGCCTATATCAACTTTAACAAGCTGTAATCTGTCAGCATCAGGGTGTTTCCTGATCTCCAAAATACTTCCTACCACCACATCTTTAAACTTTTCGACCTGCCTTTCTATTTTTTCAATTTCTACCGTATGCATGGTCAAACGCAAGCCTAACTCTTCCGCGGTCATTGACTTCGGTATCTCTACTAAATCTTTTAGCCAATTTAATGATAGTTGCATAATTATTAGTTAATCAAAATTGCTGCAGGAATCTTAAATCCCCGCTATGAAAAAGCCTAATGTCATTAATGCCATATCTCATCATAGCCAAACGATCCACTCCTAGGCCAAAAGCAAAACCGTTATATTTTTTTGAATCAATACCGCCGTATTCCACAACCTTGGGATGAACCATGCCAGAGCCAATCATTTCTACCCAGCCCTCATTTTTACAACCAGGACAGCCCTTGCCTTCACATAATAAACATACCATATCTACTTCAATGCTGGGTTCAGTAAAGGGGAAATAGCCTGGTCTAACTCTTATTTTTACCTCTTGCTTAAATATACCGGAAAGCATCTCTCGCATAACCGCGATAAGATTCGCTACTGAAATATTTTTATCGATCATCAGTCCTTCAAGTTGATAAAAAGTACTATCATGACAGGCATCTGTAGCTTCATGGCGAAATACTCGGCCCGGCACCACGCACTTAAGTGGCGCACCATGTTTCTGCATAGCCCTTACTTGCATGGGCGAAGTATGGGTCCGCATTAATAAATCGCTCTTTTCTCCATTGTTGCTATTCGCATGAACGAAATTTTTAGTTCCGCGTCTAATCACATAAAAAGTATCCTGAATATCGCGTGCCGGATGAAACTCTGGTATATTCAAGGCTTTAAAATTATAATAATCGCTTTCCAGCTCTGGCCCGTCCAGCACAATAAACCCCATGGCTGTAAATAAAGCCTCTAACTCGTTTAACACAGTGGTTATGGGATGAAGATATCCTTGTTCTATTTTTTTGCCCGGCAAGGTTACGTCAATTACGCCCTCTTTCCGAATGCTACCCTCCAAATTATCTCCTATTTTTTTAAATTTATCCAATAATTCATTTTTTATTTCATTGGCCAGTTTGCCGATTATTTTTCTTTTCTCTCCTTCCAATTTGGCAATACCCCTTAAAAACCTGGTTAATTCCCCTTTGCGTCCTAAATACTTAATTTCTAAACTACGCAAAGAATTTATATCTTTAACGCTCTTTAAACTATCTAAAACCTCCTGTCTAAATTGTTGTAATCTATCTTGCATAAACTATGATGTTAATCCGCTAATAAATACTAATATAACTAATGATAAATAAATGTATCACTATATCTAATTTTTAAATTTTGAATTTAATATTCTTTTTGGTTTAAGGTATTTATCTCTAAAATTTACTATAATGCCCAATTTTTTATTAAATGCCACTAAATATCTTTGTGCTTGGTAATAATCCTCTCTGCTTATTATTCTTTTACATTTCAGTTCAAGAATAATTTTATTTTCAATAATAAAATCTACGATGTTTCTACCACTCTTTTCTCCTTTAAATAATTTGGGGATACGCTTCTCTCTTTCATATTTAATCTTATATTCTTTTAATTTTTGTTCAATCAGATCTCCGCATTGTTTTTCATTACCATGCCCGCCTAACTCATTATGAACTTCAAATAATATACCTATAATCTCATAAGATAATTCTTTATAAACTAAATTCTGCTTCATATTTATTAGCAATTAGCAGCATTCGCATTTATTCGCATATTAGCACCGCTTTATTAGCAATTAGCAGCATTCGCATTTATTCGCATATTAGCATCACCTCAAGACCTCTGATAACTTATTAAAAAAAATTCTAATACTGACAATCCCATAATTAATAATCCCAAATTTAGCCAGCTGAATAAATCCTTGGCTACCAGCATTAAACTAATAATAATCAGAGTAGAAAATAAAAACGATTGGCGAAAAGCTTCCTTAACAATCCGAAAAGCCAATTCTTGCTTTAAGGCAATGAATCTAATAATAAAACCGGTCAAGGCCGCCGTGCCGGTAAAAGCCAAAAATAAAGAAAGGTAAAAAAGTAAAAAGCCAATCCAGTTAGTCACTTCCGGATTAACTGTAAATAAAATATAAACCCAGCCAATCCAGCAGACAATGGTGGCAATGCTCATAGAAATTATATATCCCGATAATGTCATAAAAAATAATTCAAACAGGGAGCAGAAACGGGTATGGCCCATTTTACTCACCTGTATATTTTTCAGTCTACAATAATTTTCGTTAAAAATCAAGATAAATTTAACCTCTAAAAACAATATTAATACATAAAACTATAACGGCAATATATAGTCGTACAGCAACCTACGCCGTCTACCCATATCTGCTTAATCCCCGCAAGATAATTTCCCGGTCTTATGCCTGCTGTGCCGGGGTTGCCCCAGACAGCGCCAAGCCACGAAGAATCGTCGTAATTAATGGCTGTCCAGCCAGACCCCGGACTGGCCGTACATTTCCAGCCGGCTAAATCATTGGTGGTCATATTATTACAACTGGCCCTATTCAAAGTAAAGGATACGCCATACGATGCTTGCCAATCTGTTACGGCAATAGCGATTACATTCTTACCGGGCTGAACCGTAACGTTATATTCCTGAACGCTGGACCAATCAGCAGCACTGCTTACAAAAACCCCGTTAAAATATGTTGTATGCGCATTATCGGCGCATGTTTGGATGGTGGCAATATTAGTTGAACAGCAATTGGAAACATCGTAAGTACAATCACTTAAACAAACCAGCGCGCCGCCGTCATAGCCCATGCCGGCGCAAGTCTGCCCGCCTAAATCTAGTCCGTCGCACTCTTCCCCTCCGTTCTTAATGCCATCACCGCAATATGGACCAGTTATTATCACGTTTTTACATATATCAGAACAGTAAACGCAATTTCCGCTATAAGGAGCCGAACAAACTATACCATTATTAACCCCGTCATCGCACTCCTCGCCTAATCCTGACTGAATAATACTATCCCCGCAAAATTCAATAATACAGCTATTGTTACAGCCATCGCCATTCGTGCTATTGCCGTCATCGCACTCCTCGTTGCCGTCATTAGTCGGCCCGCCAGTACCCTGGCCGTTAGGGCTCTGCACAACGCCATCCCCACAATAAGTCAAAGTGCAGTCATCAAGGCATTGGTTGGTATCATCGCCATCGGCCCCGTCGTCGCACTGCTCATTAACCCCGTAATGATTGGGGTTTTGTATTGTTTGGTCACCGCAGAAAGTCCAGGAGCAGAACCCATTGGTCTTAGGGTTATCCCCACTGGTATCGCAATCGTCTGTGCCATCGGCATTGCCGTCATCACACTCTTCGCCCTGGGTGGTCTGGACAGTATTGTTCCCGCACCACTGGTTGGACAGAACGGTTAAGACAAAGTTGTCTATGGCTGTAGCCCCACAGTCATTGGCCGCCTGCACTGTAATCGTATAATTATTAGGATCATTGCTGTTATCGGTCGGGCTGCCCTGCATTTCTCCAGTGGCAGGGTCAATGCCTAAGAAAAAACTAGGCAGTAGAGCCGGGTTGATAGAAGAAAAACCATAAATAACATGGTTGCCGGTAGTAACGCTTAAAACTCCGGAGTCATAGAGAATCGGGCCGTAATAAAGAGGGCCGTAAATAGTGGCCCCGCTGGGATTAACATAAACGGTATTGTCGCTGATGGGATTAAGGGAAAAAGCTTCGTCTGTAATTGTTAAAGCATAGGTTTGCTGGCTGACAGCCTGGTAAGGGGCGATAGTATAACCCTGATACTGGTCTTGGGCCTGGATAGTAATAGGATAGTTGCCGGTATTTTGCGGCTGGCCGGAAATTAAACCGGTAGCGGCGTTTAAGGTTAAATTCAGAGAGGCCAAAGTGCTGTTTGGATCGCTATAGTTCACTATGTGCCCGCTGTCAGGGTCAATAGCTTCAGCGTCATAGGTATAATTCACGCAGGCCTCGGCCGTAGTCAAAGGTGTGGAGGTAAAATTAGGGGGCTGATTTTGGATGGTAATGGTAAAGGCCTGGGAAGAAGCTCCTTGGTAAGAGTCATATACAGTCAGATTAACATTATGTCCAGTGGTTTGGTCAATGACCAGGCCGGCTAAAGCATAGTCATGCTGGCCAACATTGGCCGGGGCGGTCAAAGAGCTGGGAAAATTAGCTGGCAGTCCGCTAAACTCAAAAGTAAGGGGGTATTGGCTGTCGGCTTCACTCGCCTGGATAGTCAGGCTTAGGTTCTGACCGATGGTCAGGGTTCGGTCAGAAACGGCTTGGATAACAGGCAGATTGGCATTAATGATGTTTATGGTTATAATTTCATTGAGGAACTCTCCCCGTGGGTCAGTGATGGTTACAGCCAGGTCATAACTACCGGCCAAGCCGGCCAAGCCGGCTTGCAGGGCTTTTTGGCCGACGACCGCTGTGCCAACTAAAATTGGGGCCGCAGACCAGCTAGTCCAATTAGTGCCTCCGGTATTAATGCTCCAGACCAAGTCATCATCATCATCAACTACGTCCGGGTCGTGAGCCTGGATATAGCCGGTATAGGGCTGACCAACGGCGCCATTTAAATTTAAACTAACGATAAAGGGGGGATGGTTGGTGGTTTGCCCGGTTTGACTAGCACTGGCTCCGCCTAAGCTGGGACTTTCAGTCAGAGCGTAGAGGTCGTAGCCAGAACCGTTAGGTGCAGCGATGTAAACATAGGCGTAGCTGTTGGCGGGTAAATCAAAATTTCCATTGGCAGGAGAGGGGTCAGCGAATGATTTGTTCTGCTCATCCCAGCAGGTAAGGGGATGAAATTGACTGAAGCCGCAATCACCTAGGCTGTTAATCGGGTCAGCTGGCAAAGCCTGAGCTAATTCCTGAGCCAGAACTTTTTGCCAGCTCGGCCAGGTAGAAATGGAAATATGGGCCAAATAGCTGCCTGAACCTAAAATAGGATAATGGTTGTATTGCTCCTGATATGCTTTTAGCAAAATCTCTATTTCGGCTAAATCAGCCAATCTTTTGGTATCGCGCCTGATCTGGGCTTTATCACTGGTACAAAACAGGCCAGAGGGACAGTCAGCATCAATTAAGCAGGTTAGAGGGGAGGTTAAAATGCATTTCTGGCTGCTGCAAACATAGTCCTGGGCACAATCGCTGTTGTCTGCGCAAACAAGGGAAGATATAGCGCATTCCCCCATGTCTGGCATATTAATATTAAACTTCCAGTGGGATAGAATCTGGGAAAAAATATCAATTGTTTCTGGCTCCGCTTCTTGGTTATAAGAAAGGAGATAAATATTGGTATAGAAATTACTAGAGCTTACATTAGCCGCATTAACATAAACAGTGCGGCCGTCCCGAACCGCTTCATAACCGTCTACAGTCAGGGATAGGGGCGAGCCAATAAAACCTTGGGCTTTATACCAATAGAGAGCACTGTAATGTGCCGGGTTAGATATGACCCTAACGGCAATCGCGTCCGGGGAGAGGGTTTGAGCAGAAGCAAAATTTAATTTATTTGTGTATGCCGGTAGCATCCTATTAGCAAATAAAAAAATTACAAAAATAGTAAAAATGGCAAAAATTAAACAAAACCTTACTTGCCTAAAAAAATATTTTTGCATAATAAAAATAAAATCTAATTGAATTTATTATACCATAAAACCGCCTATAATAAAAACGGCGGTTTTATAAACTTATAAAAAAGTAAAGTCTACTTAAATACTATGCTTTCCGAAATTCACAAATATCATAAAAATCGCAATATCTGCATAAAGAGCTTGGCTTAGGTGGAAATTTATTCTTTTCGATCTCTCGAATGGTAGTTATTATTTTTTCCTTTACTTTTTTCAGCTCGCTGTCTGTGCCTAAAAATTCTAACTCGGTATTATTTTCTAAAAAATAAAATGATAACGAGTCAATCTCTTGAGCAAACAAATCCCTGGCTGCCATTTGATAAATTAATAATTGTTCTTTATCTATAAAATTTAATTTTTCTTTCGGGCGTCCGGTTTTATAATCAATAACTTTTAACTTTCCCCCTGCCTCGTCTATTCTATCTATAGCTCCCCGTATCGTATACGATTTACTGCCAGCAAAAATTTTTATATTAAAGCCTTTTTCCGTAAATAATACCAACGGCCAATTACCTTCGTATTTTTTATAAAAATCCCTTAAAATTTCCTTACCTAACTTTCTATATTCTTCTTTGCGCTCATTTGATTCATACCAATCTTCAATCCAGCTTTGTTTATATAAATCTAAAATTTCCTCTATGCTAATTTCTACTTTATTCTCTTTACCTTTATTCTCTTCTTTGTTTTGGTTAAATAAATCTGTTTGGTCTAGCCCCCTCTTTTCTTTAATTAATTCAAACAACTTTTGCAATGTACTATGCATAGTTTTACCAAAAGAAAATTGAGCTTTACCTTGCCTGGGAATTTTAAGGATATGAGCAAAACGATATTGGTAAGGGCAATTGGAAAAAGCTGCCAATTGGGTATAGGAAAAATACGATGGCACCGGGTATCTTGCCGGACCATTTTCATTCTTCTTTTTAACTATTGAAAAATCCAAAATTCCCGCCTCTGCCTCTTCTGTTTCTGTGTTTTTCAGTTTCTCTGTCTTCCCTGCCTGCGCAGGCAGGTTGTCTCCCTGGACCATCCCGCTTTCAGCTAAAAATCTGGAGGGTTTTTTCCGTCTTATTCCTCCATAATCCGGCGCCCAGGAAAAATACAGATCTTGCTTGGCTCGGGTCATAGCCACGTAAAACAAACGCCGCTCTTCTTCTAAGTGAATATCTCCTTGGGGCAAAATTTCTTTAATCAAGGCATCGGGAATTTGAATTAATTCTTTGCGTTCTATGGTTGGAAACCGCTTATCCACTAAATTGGCAATAAATACATATTTAAATTCAAGACCTTTGGCGGCATGGACCGTCATAATTTTAATCGCTTCCGGACCAGCTTCAATATCCGGCAATAAAGCTCCTTCTTCACCAGAGTCAATTTCCATATTCAGCTCGCTCAAAAAAGAATTAACGCTTTTGTCGTCACTGCCGGATTCAAAAGATTGAATGCGTTTTAAAAATTGGTTTAAATATCCGATTATTTCCCGGCTGATGTGTTCATCGCGTGAACTTAAATATTTTAAATAGCCGCTATCATTTAAAAAAGCCAAAACTACTTCTAAAACGCTTTTCTCCCGCACCAAAGCGGTATGTTTGGCGATTAAATTTAATACTATTTCCACTTTAGCCAGCAGCTCTCTGCCTAAATTAAAACTATTGGCGCTTTTTAAAACTTCGTATAAGGACCAGGCCTTTTTATTAGCCCAATAATTAAAATTTACCAATTCTTGGTAGGAAAAATTTAAAACTGGTAAATTAAGCACTCGGTACAATGACGGGCTCTCGTGATAATTATCCAGCATCTTCAAGTATGCCAAAATATCCATAATAACCGGCTTGGTATAAAGCCCGCGGGAAGCTAAAAACTGATAAGGCAAACCGGCTATTTCTAAGGCCTGGCAAAAATTTTTAGCGCTTTCATTGGCTCTTACTAAAATCGCATAATCATTCCAGCTGGCTTCTTCATTATTTCTATTCGCATGTGCCGCATTTGTAACGCGGCGTTGAGATCTAACTTTCAGGTCCGCAATTTTTTCCACCACTTGCCTGACTTCATCCGCTAAATCCTTGCCGGCAATAACTCCAATTGCCCCTTCGCCCTTATTTTTCGCCACCAGCTTTTTATCCAGTCTTTGTTTAGCCGCTTTTCCGGACTGTGCCATCCGGTCGTTTTTTTGTCCTTTATTTAGCTGGTATTCCAACCGGTTAGGATTATTTAACTTTATAAATTCATAGGATAAATCTAAAATATTCTGCTTATTGCGGTAATTTTTTACCAACGCTATCTCCTTGGACTTGGGGTAATCCTTTTTAAATTGCAGAATGTTGGAAACTGATGCTCCCCTAAATTTATAAATTGATTGGTCGTCATCACCAACAACCACTAAATTATTTTTCGGCGCCGCTAACATCTTGACCAGTTCGTATTGAGCCCAATTAGTATCCTGAAATTCATCTAATAAGATATATTTAAACTGCTGTCGGTATTTTTCTAAAATTGCCGGCCGTTGCCTAAATAGCTTTAAACAGTAATTAATTAAATCGCCGAAGTCCAAAGCATTATTATTAAGCAATAACTGCTGATAAACATGATAGGCATTAGCCACTTCATTTATCCGCGCTACCTCCTGCTCTGCCATCTCCTTAGTTCTTCTGTCATCCTTAGGAAGCCCGCCCTGAGCGGGCTGACGTGAGGATCCCGATGAATTCACGCCGTCTGTTAAAGACAAAATTTGAAGTTTGGAATTTCTTCTTTTCCCCCCTCCACTTAACATACTATCCATATTCTCCTTAAGCTCCTCTGCGTATTTCAAGTATTCATCTGGTGAAATATCTTCGTCTTTAACTCGAGAAAAATGCTTAACCAAGGCATGAATAAATTTTGTGGGGTTGCCCAAAGGACGGTAATAATTCAGGTTAAACTTGTCTAAATTTTTTCTAATTAAGGCCCATTGTTCAAATTCATTTAAAAGCTTAAAATCAAAAGGCAGTCCTATGTCTAAGCCATGTTCTACTAATATACGCTCACCGAAACTATGAAAAGTGGAAACCCATAAATCAAGATAGCCGATCGGTAATAACCGATCCACCCGCTCTTCCATCTCCCCAGCCGCTTTTTCCGTAAAAGTTAAAGCTAATATTTCGTCCGATCTGGCCCGGCCTTGCTCAATTAAATATGCTATCCGCTGGGTAATAACAGTCGTTTTGCCTGTACCAGCTCCAGCCACAATCAGCAAAGGACCGTCCTTATGAGTCACGGCCTCAAACTGCTCCTTATTCAAATTTTCAAGTAAATTCTGCTCCATTGTTTTTTGATCTAAAAAAGTATCCAGTATTTAGAGCGCCTAAAGCGCTCAGAATCTGAGCGCTTTAGGCGCTCATTAAAATTTTAACAATTCCTCAAATTTCTCCCTTTCTTTGTAAGGTCCAATAATAGCCAAATTTAGGCCTTGATTAATAAAAATATCACGAGCTACTCTTCTTATGTCTTCAACCTTAACCGCTTCTAATTTTTTAAAATATGCTGAAGGAGCTAAAATATTTTCATCCATAACCGCCTGGCGGGTATACCAATTGGCCAAATTGTCCGAAGCTTCTAAATAAATAACGGTTTTTCCTCTAATCATGTCTTTTACTCTCCTTAGTTCTTTTTGGCTAACTAAATTATGCTTTAATTTCCTGTATTCAGACAATATTATTTTAATGGCTTGGTCAATTTTTTCTGTCGGTACTCCGGCTTGAGTAGTTAAATAGCCGCTGTCAGTATAAAATTCTGTGTTAGTTCTAACATAATAAGCCAACCCCCTTCGCTCCCGCAGAGACATAAATAAACGGGAGCTCATAGAACCGCCTAAAATCGCGGCAATCATCTTGGCGATATATTTATCTTTATGATTATCAGAAAAAGTTCTTACCCCTAAAGACAAGTGGGTCTGGTCTGTTTTTTTATACTCCGCTCTAATTTCCGGCTTTTTCTGTCCTTCCTCAACTTTTAACTTTTTTTGCCAGTCTGTCTTCTTCAAACGAGAAAAATATTTTTTAACTAACTGTTGACTCATCTTATCGGAAATATTTCCCGCTAAACAAATTGTAGTATTTTGTGTTCCATATTGCTTTTGTAGGTATTTAAGTAAATCGCGTCGTTTAAATTTATTAATATTTTCCTTAGTGCCAATCGTATCCCAGCCAGCCGGCTGGTTGCCGTATAAACACTGCTCGAACACATCTTCAATATGCATAACCGGATTGTCTAAATACATATTATACTCTTCAATAATCACTCCTTTTTCTCTCTCCATTTCTTTTCCGTCCATTTTGGAATTTAATAAAATATCGCTGACGACATCCATGGCCTGCTCTATTTGCGAACTGTCTGTTTTTACCCAATATCCCGTATATTCCTTACCGGTAAAAGCATTATAAACTCCGCCAATGCTGTCTAACTGGCTGGCAATAGCCAGGGTATTCGGTCTTTTTTTCGTGCCCTTGAAAAACATGTGTTCTAAAAAATGGGAAACGCCGTTATTGTCTTTATTCTCATATTTAGAGCCGGTTCCCACCATAATTAAAACCGTGGCTGTTTTTGTGCCACGCATCGGTACGGTTATCAACCGCAAGCCATTATTTAACTTATTAATTTTATACATATTGATTTATTGTTCATAATCCAATATCGCCTTCAGTACCTTGGAATCTTCCTTCAACGGTTCCATGTATACCACTTGTGTCCGCACAATATTCATAGTCCCTTCCGGCCCGTGCGTTTCCTTGCCCCGCTTGACCAAGCGTAAATTGCCAGAATCGCTTTTTTCCAGTTCAGAATCTTCTGAGGCTTCTTTTTGCAGCTGGTCATAATTGTAATAAACATTACTGATGACTACGGGATCGGCCGTAGTGTCATTAATTTGGCCATAGTAAACTTCATCGGTTATCAATTTTACCGCATACCATTGTATTTCTTCCGTAGCGTCCGGCGTTGGCTCGCCCTTCTTGCCGCCCATAAAAAATAGGCTATAAACTGTTAAACCGATAATAACAAAAGCTAAAATAAAAATAATTCGCTTGTATATTGACTCGTTAGTTTGCCTAATTTTTGGCTTGCTTATTTTCCGTAAGTCTGGCCTGGCAATTTCTTCATCAACTTCCTTGTCATATACCTGGTCAATCTGCCTGGCTCGTTTTGACTGGCCATAGTCTTGGCTGGCTAGCTTTTTTGCTTTTGGCCAAGACGGCTGCCTCTCGCTAAAAACCGGCTTTTTTACTTCTTTTTTATCTTTATCGCGCAAGTTTACAGTTTGTTGAAAATCATCTGCCATATTATAAAAATATAAATATTAAAACACAATATTTTTTGGTTATTGATTATTTTAATTTGGTAATTCAATTATTTCTACGTCCTGTTCTTCGTTTTGTTCTCCGTTTTGTTCTTCGGCCGTAGTCTGCTCTTCGGCCAGGCTATTATCTTCTTCGCCTGCGGCTGGCTCTTCCTGGCTGGCTTCAGCCCCGCTTTTCGTAGTCGTAGCCTGGGTTTCGTCTTCTATTTCTTCTGTTGAGGTTGCTTGGTCGCTGGGAGTTGAAGTCGCTCCTATTCCTTCTTCCCCAAAAGGAGTCGGGTCGCACATATTGCCGATTCCGTCGTCATCACTATCTAGCTGGCTGGGATTAAAATCATCGGGACAATTGTCTGCCGCGCCAAATATTTCATCCTCGTCCGGGTCATTAGCTTCTAAATACTCATTATAAATATCGGTCAGATCATCCGGCTCGCCCGCTGGCTCCTCCTGGCTGAATAAAACCGTCGGCGGCTGGCTTGGCGACGGTATCTGCCTTTTTTTTACCGCTTCATAGCCGGGAAAAACTTTATCCGCCAGCTTTAAAGTCTGGCCAATTAAACCGCTGTAGGCCTCTACTTCTGTTCTGGTTTCTTCCCCGGTTTCCTGGGCTTGGGCCTGCTCCTTTTTTAATTCCTTGATTCTGGCTTCATACTCTTCTCCCAATTCTTCCGCCAAATACTTACCCAAGTCCTCTTTTAATTTCCGCGATACTTTCCTGACCTTTTCCTGCGCCTGATACTGCCAGGCGTTATTGGTTTTAACCAAATCAATATAAGTATAGGTTACATAATAAAATCCCTCGTCTGATTCAATTCTTTCAATTTTAAAATCCATAGCTATCTTATCTATATCCGCTTCTAAAAGCAAGATGTTATCCTCGCCCTCAATACTGGTTTCTCTCGCCCCGATTACGGCTTGGCCAGCTTCGGTCTGGGCAAAGACCCCGGTACCCAGTAAAAAAATTATGGCTAAAATTAGCACCGTAATATTATTATATTTTATAAAATGAATTATTTTTTTCAGCATATCTTTGGCTTAATTTATATAAATTATTATAGTCAAACAAAATCAAATAGTCAAAACTTATATCGTCTTTGTCATCCCCGCGAAGCGGGGATCCATTCTTTCTTGTCATCCCCGCGCAGCGGGGATCCAGGGGTAAGCCGTAATTATTTTTTATTATCTTCATTTTTTGTCATCCCCGCGAAGCGGGGATCCATTCTTCTTTCTGTCATCCCCGCGCAGCGGGGATCCAGGGGTAAGCCGTAATTACTCCATATCATAAAACAAATCCCGCCAAGTCGGATTTTCTTTTTCAATCAGGTCAATTTTTTCAGCGCGGGTTAACTTCTTTAATTGTTTTTCTCGTTTAATAGCCTCTTGGATATATTGATAAATTTCATAATAAACTAATTTAGTGACATTATGTCTGGCAGTAAAACTATTAGGATTGGCTTTTAATTTATGCCTATAAGTACGGTTAAATAAACTATTGGTCACGCCAATATACAAAGTGCCATTGCGTTTACTAGCTAAAATATAAATATAATAACGGTGTTCTTTTTTCTTTTTAGAAAAATAATGTTTATTCATACTTATATTTTGTAAACAATGTCCGGAGCAACTTCTCCTGGATTCCCGCTTACGCGGGAATGACAAGAGGGGGGGGTACTCCCCAAACCGCACCGCCCCACAAACCCCCTGTCATTGCGAGGAGGAGCGTAGCGACGACGTGGCAATCCCGTGGCTAACGCACCTGTCTCGGGATTGCTTCGCCTTGCGGGCTCGCAATGACAATAGGGGTCACTCCCCAAACCGTACCGCCCCTCCCGCGTACTCTGCTTTAATCTGCTCTTCCGTCAATGCGTAATTCCAGATTTTGACTTCGTCAATCAGGCCGTCAACCAGTCTGGATAAGGCATTGGTTCTGGCGCCGATAGAAAAATTATCAGCGCCCAGATGAATTCCGCCGGAATAAGTTTTGGGGTTATCCGACCCGTTTTCATCTAAAAACCCATTAACATACATCCTTAAATCAGAGCCGGTATAAACGCCGGTCAAATGATACCAGGTATCTGCTTGTAAAGAAGTGGCGCCAATAGCCCAGTCAAGGGTTTGACCATCAGGAACTACCCCGAAATAAGGCCTATCCGTACTGTCAATCACTAGCAATCTAAAAGACCGGTCGCCGGTGGTGGTTTCGTATTTATCAACAATATCGCCATCTTCGCCCTCGGTGCTGGGTAAATCATCAAATTTAACCCAAGCGCTAACCGTCATGGTTTTGTCATGCCCGGTAGAACTTTTCCCAGGAAAACCGTCGGCCAAATCAGAATCACTAATAATCACATAATCATCCGTGCCGTCAAAACTGCCACAACTGTTAAGATGGCCGTTCCTCCCGTTATACCAAAAGGAAGAAGCCGAGGAGGAAGCGCAAGTGCCGGTAGCTGTATTGGTTCCGCCCGTACCGATCTGCAAAATCCCGTTATTCCCGTTCCCGCTCTCGTCATAAATCGTCCCGCCCGAACATTCATCAAACTTCCAATGCGCAATCGGCTTGCCCCAATTGTATTCCCAGGCCGCTTGCGCCGGCGTGCGAGCATAGTCGTAAAAGCGCACCTGGTCAAGCAGGCCGGCAAAATATTCCGTTTCCCCGCTCTGTTCGCAGGTAATGCCGCCGCCCACGCCAATGTTGCCGACTACATTATATAAATTCTGCGCGCTATCAGGGGTGCCGGAAGTATCGTCTGAAACATCAACCCCGTTAATATACACATATATATCTGGAGTGCTACCAGAAACCTCGTCATCCCAAACCGCCGTTACATGATACCATTTATTCGCCGTCCAGCTATCTTTATTGGTATAAGTGTATAAATAATAAGTACCGCCGGTTCTGTCTTCAAATTTTAAATATAATTTTCCGTCATAGCTAGAACTTTGACTGCTGTCTGTCCCCTGCAGGCCTAAATATAGATTTTGGTTATTGTCCTCGTGCTTGCCCAAAATAAGCTGGGTATCAACCGTAGTGGAATCAAAATCATTATCAAGTTTAAAATAAGCGCTAATGCTAAAATCTCCGCTTAAATCAAAACTACTGGAATCAACTACATTTGCGTAATCATCACTCCCATCAAAATCCAAGCAATTCCCATACTGGCAATACCCAGAGCCCTTCCAGGATGGGGATGAAGCAGAAGTTACAAACACGCCGTCATTGCCCTGTCCGCTGGTATCATAAGTCGTCGTGCCTTGTTTTTCATCCATTTTCAGCTCTAAAACCGGCGCTGCGCAATAGTCGTCACTGCCAGGCACGCAATAGGCACGGCTGGCCGCGTTGGACGGGACATGAACCCCGGCCGTGGTCGTGGCCGTACTAACCGCCCCCATCACCGCTGATTTACCTTGATTATAAATCAGCTTAATTTCGTCTTCATTTAGGGCAAAATTGTAAATGCGCACGTCGTCAATTAAGCCGTCAAAAACATAACTTCCATAAGAACCACTATCTGCTCCGATTACTAAAGTATTAGCGGTTCCGGAAATATCACCTTCACTACTATCACCCTTTAATTCACCGTTAATATATAAATAGTCATGACTATTGGCTGGACTAAAAGGATTATAATCGTAAATTCCAACAAGGTGATACCACTGATCAGTGGTCCAAGATATTACTGGGTCGCCACTATCAGAAACGCCTGTTTTCCAGTATAATATACCGTCGCTCTTAATATTCAAAAGATATTCATCTTGCTTTTCTATTAAGCTGTAACTGTTCCCACCAGGAATGGAGTAAGATTTCGCCCATAAGGACACAGCCCAGTCTTCGCTATCCAACTGGATACTGGCATTATCTCCACAGTCCACTAAATCATCATCCCCATCAAACTCCATGGCTCTATTAAACTTACCCTCCAGTGTCCAAACCGGAATATCACACCCTGGCCCTGTGCATGTTAAAGTGCCGTCGTTATTATATTGCGACTCGTCATAAGCCGTAATTCCATACCCTTCGTCAAATTTCCAATAACCTGTTTCCGAGCCTATTGGTGAGCCTCCGGCCGGATGGCCCACGTTCATGTCTTCAATAATCTGCTTTTGCGTGCGCACGTAGTTGTAGATGCGGACGTCGTCAATGAGGCCATTCCACTCGCCATAACCATTGCCAACCATATCTCCGATAGCGCTTACATGAGTCCCGCTTCCCCAAGCCCCGGCGCTGGTTAGGGTTTGTTCAACTGAATCAATATAGGCTTTGAAATTTGCGGCTGTACCGGCGCCACTGCCATTATATGTTACTGCTACATGAATCCATCTATCCAATAAGCTATCAGGGTCTGTGTCGGTTTTTAATCTGGCAAAGGTGTCCCGTTCACCAATGGCAATCCCTTTATAACTTGTCTGATTTGAAAACCATACAGTATATGGCTGGGAAAGATCTGTTTTAAATTGTACAATGAAAGGATATATATCAGTATAGGCATCCAAATAGGCCCAGGCACTAATCGTAAAAGGGCTGTTTTGATAGATAAATGTTGTCGTATTCCCTAAGTTAATATAATCATCCACCCCGTCAAACTTGCAGGCCGTCCCGTACTTGCCCGGCTTGGTGCAGTCCATGCCCGTATTATTCGCGCCGTCAACCGTAGTACCATGGTTGCCGCCGGAATACGTCGTGGAAGCGGCCGAATCATAGATCGTCTGGCCGTCGCCTCTAACGTGCTCATCCATCTTCCAATGCGCCACCGGCCCCGGCGCCCATTCGTATAATTTTCTCACTTCCCGCGGGGACAAGGCGCGGTTATAAATCCGGACTTCGTCGATGAGGCCGTCAAATAAACTATTTTCACTATGATGGCAGTCTCCAATATGGAGATCATAACTATTATCAGGAAAGGTGTTGCCATTTACGTGGGTTCCGTCCTCAGCTCCATCAAGATAGTAGGTAATATTACTGCCATTTCTGGTGAAAACAACATGATGCCAGTTATCAGCGGTAAAGGTAGTATTAGACTCTAAATATGGATTAAAGCCCGAAGCATCTGAATAAAATGATATCTTTCCATTATCAATCCAAAAGTCGTAATTCCATTCGTTGGCATCATAACCGTTATTACCATCGTCTTTAGAAATAATGGTTCCCTGGATACCTTTAACCCAGGCCGTAAAAGTAATATCACCAGTAATATTTAATATTGGGTCATAAAGAACAATAATTTGATCATTGCTGCCGTCAAACACCCCGCCATTGCCAAATTTACCTGCAGTTGTACTGGCCAGACTGCCTGGTGTTCCGCTAGCAAAACCATGATTGCCATTGCCTGATGAATCTACTACTTCATTCGTTGTTCCGTTCCAGGTACCAACAGAAGAGTCCATTTTCCAATACCCAACAAGTCCGTCCGTCATCCACTTTTCACTTTCATAACCAAAAGCCGCAGATACACCCTTCGATGTTCCTATCCCAGCCAGGCCGGCGGTGTAATCCTGTTTGATTTCATCCGCACTTCTAGCATAAGGATAGATCTTGGCCTCATCAATAAAACCGGCAAAAAAATTAGCTACCGGATTGTCATAATCAGCCCCTATTCTCACAGAACCAGTGGCAATTGGCAAGTCGCCTGAAGGATCGGAATTTATACCCTCTAAAAAGCCGTCAATATAAAGCCGCAAATCGTCGCCATCATAAGTACCAGAAACGTAATGCCAGCTATTGTCATTAATAACAGTAGTACTAATGGCGGAATAATTAATACTATCGCGTATAAACATAACCCTTCCTTTGCCATTAGCGGTAATATCTAAGACATAAGGAATATCAGTTTTGCTCGTATACGTAATTGTCAGTTCAGGTTCGTTTGTGCCGGCATGGCAATAATCTTGTATGGCAACCCAAGTATTATATTCGTCTATTTCATCTGTAAAGAACCCAATATTATCGGTCGTATAACTTGTGATAATTTCCTGAACAAGCGGGGTAACTACAATATGGTGCCACTCGCCAATAGTAGTCGGGGCCCAAAAAACACTTGCTGACGTTTTAGTTCGATTGCTCGGAACAACCGATTCGCTCCATTGAGGCATATTAGCTTCATCGGCACAATACCAGTATCCAGTTGGAGTACCTGATATATAACCATCGCCGTAAACATCTAAGGTGGCGTTAATTATCGTAGAACCTTGAGCTATAGTAGACAAACCTGTCCAGCGAAGACCTATATCATTTGTGTTACCCGAATATTCACAATTCATAAAATTATAGCCACCGTAGGAACCATCCGCTGACCAACCATCTGTACTATGCTCGTGACCGTCATCACCATTAGCCGTTATGCCTACATCCGTTCCCCAGGTATCCGGATAAACACCCTTAATCTCTCCAGCTCGGTATTTATCTTCGTTAAGCAAGAGTGCTAGTTTGTTTGATTCTTTTTCTTCAATATAATGGCCAACTTCGTCTTCAAGCCAGTGCCAATAAAATCCGGTTTCAGGATGGCGATACCCTAATAGAACAGGATCCTCACTATTTTTATTTTCAGGAATTCTAATATTACTGTTAGCATAAATCGGCTCCAATCCCATATTGTCTTGCTCTACAGCCAGACGGTATTCGCCGGCTTTTTTGGCTTCAGTATCAAAGGAAAATTGGGTGCTCGCAGAACCTCCGGCTTTTAAGGCAATGGTAGACTTTTGGTTGCTTGTTTCTAAATTATAAGATATTTCTATATAATCAGTTGGACTTGTAGTTTTTATCTCTTTAATTTTAAAATCAGAAATACTGGCGATTTCTTTCTGCCACTCCCCGTTATTTTTTACTTCTGGATAAAAAGCAATTTGGTGGACTTTCTCGTTTTCATGCCAAAATTCCCATTCCTTGCCTTTAAAATGAATGCTGTTGTCAGCGAATTTAAGAATTTTGTTTTTTTCATCCCAAAGATAAGGCACGTAGGTGCCGTTAGTCAGCTTAACATTTCTCTGGCCAAGTTTGGCTTTGTAGACGTACTGGCCAGGGTTGGCTGCTTTAAAAGTACGGCCTGAAGCATCCCAGCGGAAATGAATTAATTGGCCGGCTTGTTTACCTATTCCCTGGCTTTGTGCGATCTCATTAACTGGGTCTTTTGCTATAATATATCTTCCAAGCACAGAAGTTTTGATCCAAGCGGAAATAGTGATATTGCCCGGATTTAAGCTACTCTCATCAACAACGCTAATATAATCATCACTCCCATCAAACCACAAACACTTCCCAGAAACACACATACTCTCATCCTGCCAGGTCGCGTCAGTAATCGTCCCGTCATTGCCCTGCCCGGATTCGTCATAAGCGGTTGTCCCATGCCCAGTATCAAAACTCCAATATCCCACCGGCCCAGGGCCGGTTTCTTCGGCTTGCTCAGCCAGAAACGTTGCTGGGGAATTTTGGTTATTGTATTCTGTTTCAGCCCACTCAACACTTCTGGCAATGTTAGCCACCCGGACTTCATCAATTCTTCCGTCAAAATGGCGAATACTGGAATCACTGTTAAAATAACAACCAATCGAGAACGGGCTGGCGCTGTTATTTATCCCACTGGAATAAGAAGCTGGGTTATCGCCGTCGAGATCAAACTGCCCATCCAGCATTATTGCCAAATATGTATCGTCATAGCCGGCCGCCAGATAATGCCAAGCCCCGGTCGAGACATTGACCGCCCCGGTGGTTTCACCATAACTGGTACCGTCATAACTAAGCCGCATTATAGGATCATCATTAATATCCACGCCCATAAAATACTGCCTTTCATTTAACCCGTATTCCCACATTGCCGCCACACTCTCGTAGTTGCCGGTATCACTTTCTCGCCAAACCCAAGCGCTGATCGTGATCGGCTGGTCCGCACCGTTGATATTGAGGCCGTTCAAGAGGCTCTCTTCCCGGCGCAGATACTCGCTGTTGCCAGCTTCAAGGTCCGCCGCTTTGCCCATCTTGCCATTACCTTGACCGACCGAATTATAATCCGTCAAGTCATTATTGTTCCTGGTGCTGTCATAACGAACCGTGCTGGTCGCTTCATTCAAATGCCACACCCCCACATAATTCTCATCCCACACATTCTCCGCGTCTGATTGGTCACCAACCCCCGCATTCCCGTAATACATATATATCAGCGTATCATCAGCGGACGATAAGGATGGTATTTTAACCCACGCAACCAGCGCACCCGTAGAAGTGCTGAAACTTTCAATTTCGTGGCTCAATCTGCGTCCGATCTGCGATATAAAAATAATATCATCCCCGTCTTCCTGCGCATGCGTGCCTAAATTAGAGTCGGTCAAGGAAATAAGTACGGGAAAATTCACTAAATCCGCTTCTACGTAATTATGGTTAATCACAATCGCTTTGCGGTAGCTCCAGTTGTCGTTCCACCAACTAGCCCCAGCCGTAGGTGCGTTTTTAAACCGCCATAGCAAAGCACCAGCTACTATCAAAATTACGGTGAATAGCACTGTTAAGGTGATTTTTAGTTGTTTTTTCTTAAAATATTTCATGTTAAACTCGTTTTACTTTGTTTTATTCGCAGATTGAACGCGGATGGTTACGCGGATTTATCGCTGATATTCCTTCCCTTTGTCATCCCCGCGCAAGCGGGAATTCATTCCTTTTGTCATCCCCGCGTAGCGGGGATCCAGGGGTAAGCCGTAATTATTCCATATCATGAAACAAATCCCGCCAAGTCGGATTTTCTTTTTCAATCAGGTCAATTTTTTCAGCACGGGTTAATTT
>CAZXKB010000104.1:0-4665 GCA_964641285.1 uncultured Gammaproteobacteria bacterium
AATTTCCTTGAGCTTGTGGGGGCGGGAAAATGCGCCAGAATGAAGCCGGAACATAAAAATCAAATTATTTACTACGATCTTAACGAACCACTCCCGCCAAATCCTCTTAACTGCGACGGTATCTTATCCGGATTCTCTGAAGCTGAAAGTATTGTCTTTTTGCACTGCGGTTGGAAAAGCGTCTTCCAAGGCATCTTAAAAAATGCTATCAATGATTTAAACGCCTGGACGCATCTTAAACCAAAGGAAATAAATGCTATTGTCTATAGCGGCATTTGCCCTCATTGTTACACGGTAAAAGATGACGTCTTTAATTTATTTTCTGAACAAAACCCGAGCTATAAACTGTTTTTTCAAGCAACCGAAGGAAAAAATAAATACCAGTTTGATTTAGCCGGCTTGATTAAACAGCAATTAGTCAATGCTGGTTTAAAAGGAAAAAATATCCACCAATTTGACCTTTGCTCTCATCACTCCCGGTTCAAAGACTTTCAATCCGGATTATCTATTCAAGACGATGATCAATTTTTACTTTATTCTCAAAGAAGAAACGAGGTAGAACGCAACTTATTTTTTACCAAACTTCATAAAGATAATACCGTTATCGCCAGCACTACCGGCAACTGCCCTTACGTAGTATTATACTACATCAAATAAATAAAACTACACATTCCCGAGTAATAGACTTTCTTACTCGGGATTTTTAATTTATCATAATCCCTTCCAGCCCGAAATCTTGCGCTCCAATAATTTTAACCCTTAAAAATTTTCCTACCAAACCCTTTTTACTTCTCACTTCTAACTTCTTACTTCTAACTTTCACGTTTTTATTAGTCCTGGTCCTGCCCAACCACTTCCCTCTTTTATTTTTTCCCCAAACTAAAATTTCAACCGTCTGGCCAATATATTTTTTATTATTTTCCAATGCTGTTTTTCTCAACACTTTCATTAACTCTTCTTCCCTTTTCTTTTTTTCTTCGCGAGGTACAGTATCTCCCAGCTTCTCTGCCGCTGTTCCCGGCCGGGGGCTATACCGGGCAATATAGGCTATATCAAACTTTATTTCTTTAAATAATTTTATTGTATTATCAAATTGTTTCTTGGTTTCGCCAGGAAACCCAATAATCACATCAGTGGTAATACTTACTCCAGGGATAGCTTCTTTAATTTTTTTAACTAAATTTTTATAATGCCTTGCAGTGTAATTACGATTCATTTTCTTTAGTATTTCATTATCCCCGGACTGAACTGGTAAATGGATATGCTCACACACTTTTTTGCATTTAGTTAAAACCTTAATTAACTCCTCGCTCATATCCTTGGGGTGGGATGTAGCAAACCTAACCCAGAATTCCCCGGGAATATCATTAACCATTCTTAACAACTGAACAAAATCAATATTATTATTCTTCGCATCATTCGCAATTCGCAGCATTTGCATATCATTCACAACATTCGCATTATATTTATAACTATTCACATTTTGCGCGATTAAAACGATTTCTTTGTACCCCCCTGCCACTAAATTTTTAACTTCATCTAAAATATCTACGGCCGGCCGATAAATTTCCCGTCCCCGAGCATAAGGCACCACGCAATATGAGCAAAAATTGTTGCAACCATTGCCAATCGGCACAAAAGCGCTAAATTTTGATTGATATTTGGGTTCTATTTTCAAATAATCATCATTATAAAAATCAACGCTTTTACTGCCTAATACCTTATTCAATTTTGGCAGTTTTTTGATTGGCAACCAAATATCAACATTATTTTTAAGCCTTTGCTGTACATCTTTTCTCTCGCTTAAACATCCAGCTAAAATTATTTTTACGGTCGGGTTCTTTTTCTTAATTCTGGGAATAATTCCATATACCCGGTCCTCGGCAGATTGCCTGATCCCGCAAGTATTCGCTATTACTAAATCAGCCTGATATTTATTATCAGACCGCCTGTAACCTAAATTATTTAAATAGCCAGCTATTCTCTCGCTATCTGACTTATTCATCTGGCAACCAATAGTAATTATGTGATAAGTTTTCATGTCTTAGCTAATGCTAAAAATTGTATTTTAATTTATAATTTCATAAATAGGTGGGTATAGTAGGATTTGAACCTACGACCTCACGGATGTGAACCGTGCGCTCTAACCAACTGAGCTATACACCCCTGTCTATAGCTAAATTTACCAATTTATCCGCCTCTTTGTTTAATTCGCGATAAACATGCTTATAAGTAATTTTTTTAAAACCGATTGATATATTCCAAATTTTAACAAACAAAGGGGCTAAATCCTTGTTTTTTATTTTATATTTCTGGTTAAGTTGCTGGATAACCAGCTCACTATCTGAATGTAATTCAATTTCTTCCGCGCCTAACCCCTTGGCTTTTTCCAAGGCCGCTAGCACCGCTCTATATTCGGCCTGATTATTGGTTGTCTCGCCTATAAATTTTGAAACTTCAGCAACTTTATTTTTATTCTCATTATAAAAAACACAGCCAATCCCAGCTGGGCCTGGGTTGCCGCGAGCGCCGCCGTCTGTGTAAATTATTAATTTTTTATTCTGTCCCATGTTTTTTAATATCTATAATTTTTAATTGTATCTCTTCCCAGCCATTATACTCATTCATCTCAAGATAATAAACCATATCAACTATATCACTAATTTTCAAATCATTCCACTTTTCGGCCTGACCAAAGCCAACAGCACTTAAAACAGATGAATCCTGGCTTTTAATTCTTATCTTAATATGCCGTCCATCAATGCCCATATTTATTATATCAACTATTTCAATATCATAACTAACAAATTTAGGTCGCTCATTATCTTGACCAAAAGGCGCTAGCTTATTAATCTCTGTTAATAAATTCTCATTTACTTTTCCCAGATTTAATTCCGCATCAATTTTCAACTCAGGGGTTAGACTAATATTTTTTAATTTTTGGGCGACAATTCGCTTCAATTTATCTATAAAATTATTTAAATTGTTTCTTTTTAAACTGAAACCGCAAGCGCCGGCATGTCCCCCGTACCTCTCCAATAAATCGCCTACTTCTTCAATAGCTTTAATAATATTTAATTCTTTTATGCTTCGGCCAGAACCCTTGTAATCATCACCCGATCTGGTTATGACCAAAGTTGGCCGATAATATTTATTACAAATTTTACCCGCCACCAAGCCAATAACACCTTCATGCCAGGCCTTTTCTCCCTTAACTAAAGGACAAATACCTATAATAATATTATCTTTTTCTTCAATTTGCTTAATGACTTCTTCCACGATTTTGTCTGTAATTCTCTGTCGTTCAATATTTCGGTCATTTAAACGCCGGGCCAAAGTCTCTGCTTCTGCTATTTTTTTTGTTACCAGCAATTCAAAAGCGGTATTGGCATGCCCCATTCTTCCGGCTGCATTAAGCCTGGGGGCAATTTGCCAGCCTATATTCCAGGCGTCAAGATCTTTGGCTATTCTTATTTGAGACGCTTCAACCAGCTTTTTTAACCCTAATCTCTCTATTTTATTCATAATCGCCAAACCTTTTTTTACTAAAATTCTATTCTCGCCTAGTAGACTAACACAGTCAGCCACGGTGCCAATCAATACCAGATCAAAAAATTTTTCTTCCAGTACTTGCTTATCTATATCTGACAAAGTTGATTTTTTTATTAGGGCTATAGCTAATTTAAACGCTACCCCCACCCCGGCTAAAAATTTAAATGCATACTTTTCGCTCTGAACCATGGGATTTATAATTAAACAATCGGGTAAATCCTCTTTCTTCTCCGGGGCTACATGATGATCAGTAATTATTATATCCAGTCCTAACTGCTTGGCATAAGCGACCTCTTCTTTATTACGGATACCCCCATCAACCGTAATAATCAGTTTAGCTCCCATATCACGTATCTTTCTTGCAGCTTCTTTATTCAGGCCATAACCCTCGCTAATTCTATAAGGGATATAAATATCAACTTTGCCTCTAAGGGTAACTAATGTTTCATACATCACAGCTGCGGCTGTTACGCCGTCGGCATCATAGTCGCCGTAAACAACAATTTTATTCCGCTTCTTAATATGCGTAATGATTAAATTAACGGCTTTTTTCATGTCTATAAATAAAAATGGATCCAATAAATCCTTTTTATAATCTGGATTTAAAAATTTCTCTATTTTATCTTTCTCTTTCAAATCGCGATTAGACAACAGCTGTAAAACCGCCCTGCTATATTCAGGAAATTTTTCTATAAAATCTTTTTTGATTTCCGGCAATACTTGCCATTGTTTTTGTTGCATAAAAAAGTGATTAAACATTGGTTACTAATATTCGCCTATCCGCACAAGCAGGCAATTCGCGACATTTTTAACTTTCATGGTTTCGCTTAGCAAGACGAAATGAATCGCATACAATTAATGAAATTCACATTATACTTTACATAAATGCCCAGCTCATCGTCCACATAACCATGGTAAAAATAATCATAACGGACAAAAATAGCCAAATAATTCTTTGAATAGTTTTTTTCTTCATAATATTAATTTATTTCTTTAAAATTTTAACAAAAATATCAGATGGTATTTCTATGCTCCCCTTGCCGGCGGCTATCATCTTTTTTTTGCCTTTTTTTTGTTTCTCCAACAGCTTGCGTTTCCGCGTAACATCCCCGC